>JAVEVZ010000281.1:0-3997 GCA_034004805.1 Spongiibacteraceae bacterium
TATGAACTATGAGATTGGCAACTTTGGTTACGGGCTGTATACACTCAGCCTTGACTATCAGTACCAGGCAACGACGTTTTCCGGCCCCCGCCCGCTTGATTACAATAAAGGCTATTCGACTTTCAACGGAAGGCTCAGTCTGACCGAAATACCTTTCGGCAATACGGGATCGTTGCGTGTGGGCCTTTGGATCAAAAATATTCTTGATGACGAGTATACGGTGCTAACGAGCAATCTCGGTTCCGTTGCATCCGTTTACGCAACGCCAAGAACATACGGGGTTGATTTCACTTACGAAATGTAGAAGCCGTCAATGCCATTGCTGGTTATGCTCGAGAGGCGGTCGGTTGACCGCCTTTTCCTGTAGATAGCGTGTGGCCTATCAGCAAAGAGTGGCCGGGCTTGCGATGAGCTTGCTGACCAGTGTCGATTGTTGTGATGTGCCTACCTTCTGCAATATGGATTTTATATGCGTATACGCTGTGTTTTTCGTTACAGCCTGAACGATTGTGATTTCATCTACTGAAAGACCATTGACTAACAGCCTGGCAATTTTCGCTTCTGTTTTTGTGAGGCCGTAAATTTCAATTAGCCCATGCTCGGACAGGTTTACATGGCTGGTCGCGTCGCTGAAGTAGAAGCAGATATCGTGAGTTTCCCAGCCGGCACCGCTTTTGTGCTGAGGTCTTATGGAAAAGGCAATATCCTCGCCCGTTGAGGTAATGCGCAAATGTTTTTTTGTGTTGTCAGGCCAGCCGGTTTGGAGCGACCTCTTTATCGATTTCTTTATGTCCTGATCGGTAAAGTGTAATTTTGAGCCTGCTAAGCGAAAGCTTTTTGTGTTGTTTATGATGCGTATTGCCTTGTCATTGAAGCCCTTTACGTTGAGGTGGCTGTCGGTGACAACGATGCCTATTCCGAAACGCTCCAGTGCTTCGTAGAAGAGGTCGCGCTGAAAGTGTAGCGCGTGGGTCTCTGTGACGAGTTCTGATACGGTGTGGAAGTGGGGATAAAGCAAATTGAATAGATCTTTTTCCTGGTTTGTGTAGTTCGATTTTGCAGGGGTCCGGCCGAGGCGCAGATATGCAAACTGGTCCTTGTTACTGTAAAAATTGATACCGATCATATGTCTGACGTTCATTGGCTTCAGGCATAGGCCGTAGAACTTGCTGAGCATAGAGTTATTTTCGTCGGTGAAGTCTTCAAGGGTGGTCACGACGCCAACCGGCATTCTGGTAAAAGGACTTAGCTCCAGAAATGGCAATTCGTAATCTGTGTGAGCGGTTCCATCGACGTAGTTGATTCTTGCTTTTTGAGTTTGCGACCCAAAGGCTATAACAGCTATATCCGACCCAGTTTGTCTTTTTATCGACTCTAAAAATTGGGCCCATGGTGGGTTTTGTTTAGGTCCTGTATAGACGGAATGTACCAGATTGTTGTAGTCCAAAAGGTGGTTATGTTGGCTCACTGTCGATAACTCCCGCGTTCGGCTAGGGAACCTCTGAATAACTATTGCTCTCGACATCTGGGGCGTAGGTGGTGCCAGGAGTACCCATTTATCCCGTATAAACTCCCCTTATCGCGCGCTCTATTCCGATGACGCTCGTCCAGCCTGAATTCGCTCGGACGTTTTTCAGAGCGTCCGTGGAAGCCTTATCACCCTTGATGTAAATACTAATCTTCACTGTGGTATCGGGCTGCAGTGATAGTACTGGTGGTTTATGGTACGCGCTAGCAATTCTGGGTGGCAATTGGCGCTATCGCTCGCGCCTGGCAGTAAACGATATCCAGTAAGCCGTGATCGATCTAAACCTCTATTCGCCCCGCCGGGCTGTAACTCCTCACCGTGAGCCCTTGTCCACGCAGCGCGTCGAGCAGGCGCTTGCTGTCCGCCTGGTCCAGGAAGTCGCCCACGGGTACGTCTTCCCAGGGGCCGCATACAACGATTTTGATGGTGTCCCAGGGGTGGCGGGGCGGGGTGACGGCGAGTGCGGTGTGGGCGCGGGGGAAGTGCCAGATCTGGCGCGGCCTGTAGACGCCTTTTTCGATGGTCAGGGTGTCGCCGTGGAAGCGCAGCACATGGCGATGGTTGAGCTTCCAGCAGACGGCGTACAGGCCTGCGCCCAGGCCGGCGATTTCCAGGCCGGCAAACGGCAGGATCACCCACAGCCCGAGGGCGGCAAAGGTGCCGCCCATCAGCGCAAACCACGCGCCGAACCCGGCCAGAAGCCATTTGTTCTGCTGCCAGGTCGCGGAGCGGTTGGGCTCGGCGACGATCAGGGGCTGCGCTGCCAGTTCAATGGTGACCACCTACGCCTCCGCTTGCTGCCGGGCCCGGTTCCGTGACAGCTTAACGCGGGCACCCCGCAATGGAAATCAGTCTATGGCACGTTATCTGATCAGCCCGCAGGCGTTGGCCGCACTGGACGATGTCAGCATCATGGATTGCCGTTTTTCTCTGGTCGACCCCGCGCTGGGTCAACACCAGTATCATCAGGGCCACATTCAGGGTGCTCATTATCTGCACCTGGACCGGGATTTGTCGGCGCCCAAAGCACGCCATGGTGGGCGCCACCCTCTGCCGGACCCGGAGACACTGGCGGCGCGATTGCGCGAGCTGGGCGTCAGCATCACGCGGCCGGTGGTGTGTTATGACGACCAGCGGCTGGCGTTCGCGAGCCGGGCCTGGTGGCTGCTGCGCTGGCTGGGGCACCCGGACGTGCGGGTGCTGGACGGCGGCTTTGCCGCCTGGCGCGAGGCCGGCCTGGCGGTAAGCGCGGCATTGCCCGACAGTCCGTGCGGCGATTTTGTGGCAAGGCCCGACGCGCGGCGCTGGGTGGATATCAATGAAGTGAAAACCGTGCCGCATCGCAGCGACGCCGCGCTGATTGATGCCCGCGAAGCAAAGCGCTTTCGCGGTGATGAGGAGCCGATCGACCCCGTCGCGGGGCATATCGCCGGTGCGGTAAATCTGCCTTGGCAGGACGTCACCGACGCGCAGGGCCGGTTCCGTGACAGCAATGACCAGGCTGTGCGCTGGGGCGAACTGCTGGCCCGGGACGAGCTGGTGGTCTACTGCGGCTCGGGCGTCACCGCCTGTGTCAACCTGCTTGCTCTGGCTGAACTGGGCCGCGATGATGCGCGGTTGTATCCCGGGAGCTGGAGCGACTGGTGCAGCTATTTGATGCCCGCTTCCCGCTAAATGAATGCGGAATGTCGGATGCGAAGCGTTTTGCTACCCGCAGTATTGGATGGGCGCGATGCTGAAAAACGCGGCCTTTGGCTGCATCTTAACGACCCTGGCTTGGGCAACGATCTGTTCAGCGGCTGATCTGCGTACCACCAATCTTTCCACCACCTATGTGCCCCCCGGCGCGGTAAGCCTGGGCGCTGAGCTGCGCAGTGGCAAAAGCCCCTATATCGGGGTGGATAATACGTCGAGCCAGTTGAATGATAATCGGGTGGACCTTATACCCCTTTATCTCTACGAAGATAAATGGCTTTTCGCCCGTGGCACCTCGGCCGGGGTTCACCTGTTCAGCAATGGCGCGCTCACTGTCGATACGCTGATCAAATACCGCTTCGACCGCCTTGAGGCTGACAGCAACGCGTATTTCGCCGGCATGGAAGATCGGAAGCAGAGCGTGGACGGCGGGCTGTCGGCCGCGTTCAGCGGCGACTGGGGCGCGGTGTCCGCCACCTGGCTCAGTGACATCATGGGGCATCACAACGGCGCCGAATGGGATATTTCCTACCGCTATCCCTGGCAGTCGGGGCGCCTGGTTATGTCGCCTTTTGTCAGCTATGTCTACCAGGACCGCGATCTGGTGGATTATTACTACGGTGTCAGAGACGATGAAGCACTGCCCGATCGACCGGCCTACCGGGCAGGTTCGGCCAGCTTCTGGCGCGCAGGCATCAGTATTTCCTACCGCGTGTCCCAGCGGGTCATGGTGTTCTCCAATATTGCGGTCGAGCAGTTGGATCAGGAAGTCAG
>JAVEVZ010000282.1:0-3995 GCA_034004805.1 Spongiibacteraceae bacterium
GTGCGAGTTGCACCACAGGAATCTGCTCGGGTTGGGGTTCGCTCATGGTGTTTCCACAGTATCGTGCGACCTGCATAGACTACGCCGTGTGGCGGTCGTGCGGCAGTGACAGAGCGTCGCAGGCCCCGTTCGGCCGTACAGCTACTGGCGTTCAGTCGCGGGGCGTCCGCGTGGGGGCGCCCCGCGGCCGGGCAGTCATTTGGCTGCCGGCTGGGACAACTGGTACACGTAGGCAGTCAGGAGGTGGATCTTGTCGCTGTCCAGCATGTCCTTGTGCGCGGGCATACGGTTCTGGCGGCCGTTGCGGATGATGGCAATGATCTGTGACGGTGCCGGGCTGTACAGCCAGGTGTCGTCGGTGAGGTTGGGTGCGCCAAACAGGTGGTTGCCGGTGCCCTTGGGGCCGTGGCAGGCGGCGCAGAACATCTGGAACTTGCCGGCGCCCTCGGCGGCCAGCGCGGCGTCGTGGTCGCGGCCCGACAGGCTCAGCACGTGCTGGGCGACCTGCATAACCCCGTCGTCCCCCAGTGCCTGCGCCCAGCCTGGCATGGCGCCCTGGCGGCCGTCGACAATGGAGATTTTGATCTGTTCGGGGCTGCCGCCGTAGAGCCAGTCGTTGTCAGTCAGATTCGGAAAACCGAAAGCCCCGCGGGCGTCACTGCCGTGGCACTGGGCGCAGTTGTTGGCGAACAGGCGCTGCCCCATTTTCATGGCGGCCGGGTCATTGATGACTTCTTCCACCGGCATGGCGGCGTACTTGGAGAACACCGGCCCATAGGCCTGCTCAGCGCGGTCCATTTCCCGCTGCCACTGGCCTTCCTGGGTCCAGCCCAGCAGGCCGGGGAAGTGGCCCATGCCGGGGTAGGCAATGAGGTAGCCGATACTGAACACAATGGTGATCACGAACAGGTAGATCCACCAGGCCGGCATCGGGTTGTCGTACTCCTCGATACCATCGTAGACATGACCGGTCTTGCCTTCCGGGTTGTCGTAAGTGGTCTTGCGGTTACTGAACAACAGCCAGCACAGGGCAGCGATGCTGATAACCGTCAGGACGATGATCCAGGCGCTCCAGAAGCTGCTCATTTAGCGGTCCTCATTATCGCGGTTGTTGTTGTCTTCATCGGCAAACGGCAGGTTGGCCGCTTCATCAAAACTTTTCTTGCGCTTGCGGCTGTAGGCCCAGATGCAGACACCGATAAACGCCACCATGGCGAATACCGTGCCCAGGCCCCTGAGATCATTGATATCCATCAGCGCTTGTACTTCAGCAGTGTGCCCAGCTGCTGCAGGTAGGCGATCAGGGCTTCGATCTCCTTGTGGCCTTCGACCTGCGACTGAGCGTTGGCGATGTCTTCATCGGTATAGGGAACGCCCAGGCGGCGCAGGGTGGCCATCTTGCGGCCGGTCAGCTCGCCGTCCAGGGTGTTGTCGAACAGCCAGGGATAAGCCGGCATGTTCGACTCCGGCACCACGTCGCGGGGGTTGAGCAGGTGCGCGCGGTGCCACTCATCGCTGTAGCGGCCACCGACCCGCGCCAGGTCGGGCCCGGTGCGCTTGGAGCCCCACAGGTGGGGGTGGTTGTACACCGACTCGCCCGCCACCGAGTAATGGCCGTAGCGCTCGGTCTCTGCGCGCAGGGGCCGGATCATCTGCGAGTGGCAGTTGTTGCAGCCTTCGCGGATATAGATGTCACGACCCTCGAGGGGCAGTGCCGCCAGCGGCATCAGGCCCTCAATGGGCTCCGTGGTTTCCTTGAGGAACAGCAGCGGGACAATTTGAACCAGCCCGCCGAAACTGATGGCGACCAGCACCAGAATCACCATCAGGCCAATGTGTTTTTCAACAACCTCGTGCTTCATTTACCGATCTCCTTCACGCGGGCTGCGGTTGCTGTTGGCGGGTCTCAACGGGCTCGCTGCCGCGGATGGTCCGCCAGGTGTTGTAGGCCATCACCAGCATGCCGCTGAAGAAAATGATGCCGCCGATCAGCCGCACCACATAGCCCGGCCAGCTGGCTTCCACCGATTGCACGAAGCTGTAGGTCAGGGTGCCGTCGGTGTTGTAGGCGCGCCACATCAGGCCCTGCATGATGCCGTTGACCCACATGGAGGCGATGTACAACACGGTGCCGATGGTGGCCATCCAGAAGTGCACGTTGATCAGCCCGATGCTGTACATCTGGGTGCGGCCGAACAGCACCGGCAGCAGGTGGTAGGTCGAGCCGATGGTGATCATCGCCACCCAGCCCAGAGCGCCTGAGTGGACGTGGCCAATGGTCCAGTCGGTGTAGTGGGACAGGGCGTTGACGGTCTTGATCGCCATCATCGGACCTTCGAAGGTCGCCATGCCGTAGAAGGACAGCGATACCACCAGGAAGCGCAGAATCGGGTCGGTGCGCAGCTTATGCCAGGCGCCCGACAGGGTCATCATGCCGTTGATCATGCCGCCCCAGCTGGGCGCCAGCAGGATCAGCGACATCACCATGCCCAGGCTCTGGGCCCAGTCGGGCAGGGCGGTGTAGTGCAGGTGGTGCGGGCCGGCCCAGATATACACGGAGATCAGCGCCCAGAAGTGGACGATGGACAGCCGGTAGGAGTACACCGGGCGCTCGGCCTGCTTGGGCACGAAGTAGTACATCATGCCGAGGAAGCCGGCGGTCAGGAAAAAGCCCACAGCGTTGTGGCCGTACCACCACTGGACCATCGCGTCGGCGGCGCCCGCGTAGGCGGAATAGGACTTGGTCAGGCTCACCGGCAGGGCTGCGCTGTTGACCAGGTGCAGCATGGCGATGGTGAGAATAAAGGCGCCGTAGAACCAGTTCGCGACGTAGATGTGGGAGGTCTTGCGCGCGCCGATGGTGGCGAAGAACAGCACCGCGTAGGCGACCCACACCACGGCCAGCAGCACGTCGATGGGCCACTCCAGCTCGGCGTACTCCTTGGAGGAGTTGAGCCCCAGAGGCAGGCTGATCACCGCCAGCACGATCACCAGCTGGTAGCCCCAGAACACGAAGGCCGCGAGGCCGTCGGACACCAGCCGCGCCTGGCAGGTGCGCTGCACCACGTACAGGGAGGTGCCGATCAGAGCGCAGCCGCCGAAGGCGAAAATCACTGCGTTGGTGTGCAGCGGGCGCAGACGGCTGAAAGTCAGCCAGGGGGTGTCGAAGTTGAGTGCCGGCCACGCCAGTTGGGCGGCAATCAGCACACCCACCGCCATGCCCACCACGCCCCACACCACGGTCATGATCGTGAATTGGCGCACGACGCGGTAGTTGTAGACGGGGTGTTCCAGAGTAGTGGAGACGCTGTGGCTCATGTCAGGGCTTCCAGGTTCCGGAGCGCGCGGCTTGTGGCCAGCGCTCTGTCAGTGAAGGGTACAGGGTGCGATGTCCGCGCCACAAAGCCGCGCATTTTCCCCGGTTTGCGTCGGGGTTTGCAAGGTCTTGGACAGGGCATGGCGGGTTGTCGGGCGCAGTCTACCAGAGTTGCCCGCGCGAGTGATGGGGGCTGCGACACTCTGGCGCAGTTTGTTGTATTCAAACACCCTTTGCCGTCTGTCGATGGATGCTGCGGAAAGCTTCGCTGACGGCGGTGAGCTGCGAAATATCCGATTCGTCGAGGGTGGTCGGCGTCAGTATGACTTCGTCGGCGCCCACCGCGGCGAGCGCGCACAGCAGTTGCAGCAGCTCGGTCTGGCTGCCCGCAAAGCCGGTGGTGGGCAACAGCTGTTCGATCGCCGCGGCGTCCAGCCAGTTGAGGTGGCGGCGCAGGTGGCGCGCCAGCTGGTCGCGCCCGCCGTCGCCCAGGGCATACCAGAAACCGACGATCAGCCGCGGCGCGGTGCTGCGGCCGGCGCGCTGCCAAGCCTCGCGCACGCGCTGAAAGTACTGCGCGACTTCGGCGACATCGGGGCCGAAGCTGAAGCCGACGACACCGTCGGCCCAGGTCGCGGCGGCGTCTATGGCCCGGGCCCCCATGGCGCCGGCCAGCAGG
>JAVEVZ010000283.1:0-3966 GCA_034004805.1 Spongiibacteraceae bacterium
CCCGCGCAAAGTTGGCAAGTTCGATGATAAAGATGGCGCGGTGGTAACCGGCATGGTGGGCGCGCCCGCCTGTGGCGATGTGATGCGCCTGCAGATAAAGGTCGGCGCCGATGGCCTCATCCAGGACGCCAGGTTCAAGACCTACGGCTGCGGCTCGGCGATTGCGTCCAGCTCGCTGTTGACCGAATGGGTCAAGGGCAAGTCGCTGGACGAGGCGGGGGCCATCAAGAACACCCAGATCGCCCAGGAACTGGCGCTGCCGCCGGTCAAGATTCACTGCTCGGTGCTCGCCGAGGACGCCATCAAGGCGGCCATCCGCGACTACCGCGAGAAGCAGAGCGCGGCGGCCGATGCGAACGGCGCGACGCTGGAGCAGGCGGTCGGTTGATCCGGCCGCGCAGCGAATAAAAGGAGTGAGACTGTGGCGATCCATGTGACACAGACAGCCGCGCACCATATCGGTCGCCAGTTGGCGGCGCGCGGTCACGGCGTAGGCATTCGCGTCGGCGTGCGGACGTCCGGCTGTTCGGGCATGGCCTATGTGCTGGAGTTTGTCGACGCGCTTGCGCCCGAGGACGTCGTATTTGATGCCCACGGTGTCAAGGTGGTCGTCGATCCCAAGAGCCTGGTTTACCTGGACGGCACCGAGCTGGATTTCGTCAAGGAAGACCTCAACGAAGGCCTGCAGTTCCGAAACCCCAACGTCACTGCGGAGTGTGGCTGCGGTGAAAGCTTTACAGTCGGCTGATCGCAGCGCATGCAGCCGACGGATTTTCAGCAGGACTACTTTTCCCTGTTCCAGTTCGAACGAAGCTTTGATGTCGATACCGACGAGCTGACGGCACGCTACCGGCGCTTGCAACAGCGCACCCACCCCGACCGCTACCGCGGCGCCGGGGAGCGCGAGCGCAGGCTGGCGGTGCAGTATTCCGCGCTGGTCAACGAAGCGTATGAAACACTGGGGTCGCCGGTGCGGCGCGCCCAGTATTTATTGCGCCTGGCGGGCGTGGATGCGAGCTTCGAGAACACCAGCTTTAACGATCCCGCATTTCTGATGGAGCAGATGATGCTGCGCGAGCAGCTTGCGGAGTTGAAGCAGTCGGCCGCGCCCGAGCAGGACCTGGATGCCCTGGCAGAGCGTCTGGCCGGGGTGACGACCGCACAGCTCGACGCATTCCGCCGGCACTACAGCGCCGGCGACTACGCAGCGGCAACCAAGAGTGTCGCGAAGCTGCAATTTCTCGACAAACTCAGTCAGGACATGGCGCACATGGAAGGCGACATCCTGGATTATTGAACGTGTTGTTGGAAGCCCATGGCGCTTTTGCAGATATCCGAACCCGGCCAGACACCGGCTCCCCACAGTCGCAAGCGCGCGGTGGGCATTGATCTCGGCACCACCAATTCGCTGGTGGCCACGGTGCGCGGCGCACTGGCCGAAACCCTTCCCGGCGCGGATGGCCAGCACCTGCTGCCGTCGGTGGTGCGCTACACCGACAGCGGCGTCGAGGTCGGTCAGGCGGCGCTCGCCGCGGCCGGCCAGGACCCCCTCAATACCCTGAGCTCCATCAAGCGCCTGATGGGCCGCGGCGTCGTCGATGCCGAGGCCGAGCGCCTGCCTTACGACATCGTGCCCGGCGAGGGCCTGGTGCGGTTCCAGACGCGGAGCGGGGCCAAAACCCCGGTCGAAGTATCCGCCGAAATACTGCGCGCTTTGGTGCAGCGCGCCCGGGCAAGCCTGGGTGGCGATATCGACGGCGTGGTCATCACGGTACCCGCGTATTTCGACGATGCGCAGCGCCAGGCCACCAAGGACGCCGCGCGGCTGGCGGACCTCAATGTACTGCGCCTGCTCAACGAGCCCACCGCAGCGGCGCTGGCCTATGGCCTGGATCGCAGCGCGACCGGTGATATCGTCGTGTTTGACCTGGGTGGCGGCACCTTCGATGTATCGATACTGCGCCTCAGCAAGGGCGTTTTCGAAGTGCTGTCCACGGGCGGCGACACGGCGCTGGGCGGCGACGATTTTGATCGCGCGATTGCCGACTGGGTGCTGGCGGCATCCGGCCAGGCGGTTGGCGATGCGATGCGCCAGCGCGGCCTGATGACCATGGCGCGGGCAGCCAAGGAGGCGTTGACCGACGCCGCGGAGACAGCGGTCAGCCTGGGGGACTGGCGCGGCCAGTTGACGCGCGCCCGGTTTGACGCCATTGCGGATCCGCTGATCGACCGCTGTATCAAGGCCTGCAAGCGCGCGCTGCGCGACGCAAAACTCAAGCCCGCTGCCATTCAGGAAGTGGTGATGGTGGGTGGCTCCACGCGGGTGCCGCGGGTGCGCGAGCGGGTGGCGGACGTCTTTGGCCGCGAGCCGTTGATCGATATCGACCCCGACCGGGTAGTGGCCATAGGCGCTGCGCTGCAGGCGGATGTGCTGATCGGCAACAAATCCGGCGACGATATGCTGCTGCTGGACGTGATACCCCTGTCCCTGGGGCTGGAAACCATGGGCGGGCTCACCGAGAAGGTGATTCCGCGCAATACCACCATTCCGGTGACTGTCGCGCAGGAGTTCACGACCTACCAGGACGGCCAGGTGGCCATGGCCATCCACGTGGTGCAGGGCGAGCGCGAGTTGGTCGATGATTGCCGTTCCCTGGCGCGCTTTGAACTGCGCGGCATCCCGCCCATGGTGGCGGGCGCGGCGCGTATCCGGGTGACGTTCCAGGTGGACGCGGACGGCCTGCTGAGCGTCACCGCCCGCGAGCAGACCCAAGGCGTGGAGGCCAGCGTCCAGGTCAAGCCCTCCTACGGCCTGTCGGACGAGGCGATAGCCGGCATGTTGCGGGACTCCTTTGCCTGCGCGGGCGAGGACAAGCAGCTGCGCTCCCTGCGCGAGAAGCAGGTCGAGGCCCGGGGCCTGCTGCAGACCCTGGCCAATGCGCTGCAGGCCGATGGCGAGCGCCTGCTGGCCGAGGGCGAACAGCGCGAGCTGCTGGCGGCCATGGAGGCGCTGCATAAGGCGGCTGCGGGGGGTGACCTGCAGGCCATCAGCGCGCATATCGAGGCGCTGGGCCAGGCCAGCGAGACCTTTGCCAACCGGCGCATGGACGACAGTATCCGCAGCGCGCTGGCAGGCCGGCACATTGATCAGCTACAGAGCGAGGAGCACTGAATGGCGCGTATCGTGGTACTGCCGCACGCAGCACTGTGTCCCGATGGCGCGGTGATCGAGAGCCAGTCGGGCGAGACCATCTGCGAAACGCTGCTGCGCAGCGGCATCGAGATCGAACACGCCTGCGAGATGTCCTGCGCATGTACCACCTGCCACGTGATCGTTCGCGAGGGCTTTGACTCCCTGGCAGAGGCCGATGAGCTGGAGGAAGACCTGCTGGACAAAGCCTGGGGGCTGGAACCGGACTCGCGGCTGAGCTGCCAGGTAGCGGTTCGCGACACCGACCTGGTGGTGGAAATCCCCAAATACACCATCAATATGGTGTCGGAGCGCCAGTAAATCGCAGCCCAGTAGGGCAAAGCCATGGGCCCGAAGTGGACGGATGCGCTGGAAATCGGCATTGCGCTGGCCGAGGCCCACCCCGACAAGGACCCGCTGGCGGTCAACTTTGTCGACCTGCGCCAGTGGGTGATGGCCCTGCCCGGGTTTGACGACGACCCCGCGCGTTGCGGTGAAAAGATACTGGAGGCCATCCAGGGCGCGTGGATCGAAGAGCAGGACTGAGCGCGACGCCTTACGCACAGGCACTGAAACCGCGTATAATTCCGCGATTTAGGCGGGGCTCAGGCCCTTTTCCGTGATCCCGGAGAGTCCACATGTCCGGTGAACGCACCCTGTCCATCATCAAGCCCGACGCCGTAGCCAAAAACGCCATTGGGCAGATCTACGCACGCTTTGAATCCGCCGGTCTGCGCATCGCCGCTGCGCGCATGCTGCGCCTGAGCAGGGAGCAG
>JAVEVZ010000284.1:0-3925 GCA_034004805.1 Spongiibacteraceae bacterium
GCTGGGCCTGGCGCTGGCCTGGAACGTCACGGCGCTGGCGGCCGGACTGGAGCGCCTGTTTCATATTCGCCTGCTGCAGTCAGACGTCTACCCGGTGAACTACCTGCCCTCGGACCCGCGCTGGGAGGATGTGCTGCTGGTGGCGGGCACTGCATTTGCGGTGAGCTTCCTGGCCACGCTGTACCCCGCCTGGCGCGCCGCGCAGCTGGCGCCGGCCCAGGCCCTGCGTCACGACTGACGGCGGCGCTGCAGTATGCGCAGGCGCCGCTTGCGCCAGCGGTGAATCACCTGCAGGCGCCAGATCACGCGAATCAGGGTCGCGCCCAGCAGCCCGGCAAACAGCCCCAGCACCACACAGCCGAGCAGGAACGGCTGCCAGATGGCCAGCAGCCCGCCGCTCAACCATTCCAGGGACAGCTCGAAATGAAATGCGCCGTGGGGAACCCCCAGCAGCAGCGCGCCCAGGCGATAGGCCATATAAAAGATAGGCGGCATGGTGACCGGGTTGGTGATCCATACCAGGGCCACGCTGAGGGGCAGGTTGGCGCGCGCCAGCACCGCCACCAGTGCTGCCACCGCCATCTGCGCCGGAATAGGCATAAACGCCACAAACAGGCCGATAAAAAACGCCTTGGATACCGAGCTGCGGGTGAGGTGCCAGATATTCGGGTCGTGCAGCCAGGTGCCCAGCCATTGTAGGGACGGGCGGCTGCGGATACTCTCCGGGGTGGGCAGATAGCGCTTGAGCAGTTTGCGTGGCATAGCAGTTACAGCGTGCCTGCATCAATGAGAACGGCGCGCTTCAACAGCGCGTCGGTATTATGCCCAGAAACTCTGGAGCCCACTACCGTGCGATCAGGGACGATCCTCGCGGCGGCGCTGGCGACGATGAGCGTCGCGCTGCTGCCCACGTTGCCACCACTGGCCTGTGTTATCGCGCCGCTGCCTGTGCTTGCCGCTCTGCGCTGGCGTTTTCCCCGTCCGCTGCTCTCTGTGGTGCTCGCGCTGGCCCTGGGTCTGGCCTGGGGCGTGGGCTACGGGCACTGGCGCACAGCGACCCTGCTGCCGGCGAGTGCCGAAGGGCTGGACTGGCAGGTGCGCGGCCGGATCACGGGCCTGCCCGAACACGCGCTGCTGCGCGGGCAAAGCGTCTGGCGCTTTGAGCTGGCGGTGCAGCGCATCGACGGCTGGCCCGGCCCGCACCCGCCCCGTCGCCTGCGCCTGGCATGGTATGGCGGCGAGCCGTTGCAGACCGGCGAAGTCTGGCAATTCACGCTGCGTCTCAAGCGTCCCCGGGGCACTCGCAACCCGGGCCTGTTTGACTACGGCAGCTGGCTGGTGGCCGAGGGTTTTGATGCCACGGGTTATGTGCGGCGCGCAGACAGCAATCACCGGCTGCAGGCCGCCACGCGCTGGCCTGTCGACGCGCTGCGCGAACACCTCAGCCAGCGCCTGGCCCGGCAACTGGGTGAGCGGCCCGGCGTGGCGGCGCTGCAGGCGCTGCTGGTGGGCGATCGACGCGGCATGGCGCGAACGCAGTGGGACCTGCTGGCGCGCACCGGCACCATTCATCTGCTGGTGATCTCGGGCCTGCACATCGGTCTGCTGGCGGGTGCGGTGCTGTGGCTAGGTCAGCGGGGTGCGGGTGCCGGTCTGCCCCGGCGCGCCCGCTGGCTGGTGCCGTTGCTGGCACTGGCCGCGGCCTGGGCCTACGCCGGGCTGGCGGGATTCGGCGTGCCGGTGCGGCGCGCGGCACTGATGTTCAGCGTGCTGGTGGCGGCGCTGGCCTGGCGGCGCCAGAGCGGGGTCTGGCGCCCGTTGTGCTGGGCGCTGCTGCTAGTGGTGATAGCGGACCCCCTGGCGGTGATAGGCCGCGGCAGCTGGCTGTCGTTTCTCGCGGTGGCGCTGATCCTGTGGGTGGTCAGCGGGCGGTCCGCGCAGCGCGGCATGTTTGTGCGGGTGCAGCTGGCGCTGATGCTGGGGCTGATGCCCTGGCTGGCCTGGTTTGGTGCGGCCCAGGGGCTGGTGGCACTTCCCGCCAATCTGCTGGCGGTGCCGCTGGTATCGCTGCTGGTGGTGCCCAGCCTGGCCCTGGGTCTGGCGGTACCCGGGCTGTGGGAACTCGCGGCACTGGCCATGGAGGGCCTGCAGGCTTATTTGGTCTGGCTGGATGGCCTGGGACTGCCGGCGCGCACTGCACCGGCCCCCGGGCTGCTGGCCATGGCGCTGGCGGTCGCCGCGAGCTTCTGGTGGCTGGCGCCGCGCGGAGTGGCGGGGCGCTGGGTGGCGCTGCCCGCAGTGGCGCTTTTACTGCTGCCGGCGGGCGCCCAGCGCGTGGCGCCAGGGCTCAGTCTGACCCAGTTGGATGTGGGGCAGGGCACGGCGGTGCTGGTGACGGTCGGCGGCCACGCGCTGCTGTATGACGCCGGCCCGGCCAGTGCCGGCGGTTTCGATGCCGGGGCTGCTATCGTGGTGCCGTATCTGCAGCGCCAGGGCGTGCACAGGCTGGATGTGCTGGTGCTGAGCCACGCCGACCAGGACCATGCCGGCGGCGCGGACGCGGTGCTTGCAGCACTGGCACCCCGGCGCCGGGTGCTGGGTGAGCCGGTGGGTGAGCTGCAGGGCCAGCCCTGTCTGGCCGGCACCGGCTGGCGCTGGGGCGAGGCGTATTTTGAATGGCTCTACCCGGCGACGGCGGGCCTTGCCGGCAATGCGGCTTCCTGCGTGCTGGCCATCCGCTACGCGGGGCGACGCCTGCTGCTGACCGGCGATATCGGCCGCGCGGAGGAAACAGCCCTGTTGCAGAGTGACTGGGGCAATATCCGCGCCGACGTCATTGCGGTGCCCCATCACGGCAGCCGCTACTCCTCGTCACTGCCGCTGGTGGCGCGCACCGGGGCGCAGCTTGCGCTGGTGTCGGCGGGTTACCGGAATGCCTTCGGCCATCCGCACCCCGACATCGTGGCGCGCTGGGAACGCTATGGCGCGCGGGTATTGAACAGCGCAGAACAGGGCGGGATTCACATACAGATCAGCCCCGACGGGCTACTCTCCTGGCACGCGGCGCGGGAGCGGCGCCGCTACTGGGACTGAGGCTATAATGCAGTGCTTGCGGGCACGCAAACCATTATTCGGGGGATTCCTGTGTTAGAACTGGTCAAGGCGGGCGGCTGGCTGATGCTGCCCATCCTGTTGTGTTCGGTCGCCGCCCTGGCGATCTGTATCGAGAAGCTGCTGGCGCTGAATCCCGCGCGGGTGGCGCCGCCCAATCTGCTGGCGCAGGTCTGGAGCTGGATCAAGCAGGGCCACCTGGATGCCGGCAAGCTCCGCCAGCTCAAGGCCTCCTCGCCGCTGGGTGAAATCCTGGCCGCCGGGCTCAGCAATTCCCGCCACGGCCGCGAGGTCATGAAAGAAAGTATCCAGGAGGCTGCCTCTTCCGTGGTGCACCGCCTGGAGCGCTACCTCAACACCCTGGGCACCATCGCCGCCATCTCGCCACTGCTGGGCCTGCTGGGCACCGTGGTGGGCATGATTAAGGTATTCACGGAGCTGATGAACCAGGGCACAGGGAATGCCGGCGCGCTGGCGGGCGGTATCTCGGAGGCCCTGATCACCACCGCGGCGGGTTTGAGTGTGGCGATTCCGGCGCTGATCATGCACCGCTATTTTGTGCGCCGTATCGACACCGTGGTGATCACCATGGAGCAGGAAACCGTGAAGCTGGTGGATGCCCTGCACGGCGATCGCAAGGTCGACATCAAAGAGGTGGCCTGACCGTGCAGTTTCGCCGCCAGCGCCCGCAGGAAGTGTCGGTCAATCTCACGCCGCTGATCGACGTGGTGTTTCTGCTGCGGATCTTTTTTATGGTGTCCACGACCTTCACCCGGGAGACCCGCCTCAATCTGGACCTGCCCCAGGCCTCCGG
>JAVEVZ010000285.1:0-3914 GCA_034004805.1 Spongiibacteraceae bacterium
TCCGATCTCCAGCAGACCCTGTCGGCGCTGATCTACCCCTGTGTGCTGCTGCTGGTGGCGCTGGGGGTGGTGGTGGCGATGATGAGCTTCGTGATGCCCAAGCTGGTGGCGATCTTTGCCCAGAGCGCGCGCGCACTGCCGCCTCTGACCCGCGGCCTGATCGAGGTGTCGGCGTTTCTCAATCACTACGGCGTGTACTGTCTGCTGGCCCTGGCGGGGCTGGTGGCCGCCGCGCAGTGGCTGTTGCGCCGGCCCGACTACCGCCTGCGCTGGCACCGTCTGCTGCTGCGCCTGCCGCTGGCGCGGGACTGGATACAGGCGGTGGACAGCGCGCGTTTCAGCGCCACTCTGGCCATACTGGTCAGCAGCGGCGTGCCGCTGGTGCAGGCGCTGCGCATCGCCGCCGAAGTGCCGGCAAACCTCGCCCTGCGCGAAGCCTGTGCGGCGGTGGCCAGCCGGGTACAGGAGGGGGGCAGCCTGTACGCCGCCATGGAGCGCGCCGGGGTATTTCCGCCCATGCTGGTGCAGATGGTGGCCGGCGGGGAGGCCAGCAGCGAGCTGGGCCCGATGCTGGCGCGCGCTGCGGAAAACCAGGAGCGGGAACTGGCCCTGACCATGAGCACCCTGGCCAGCGTGATGGAGCCGGCGGTGGTGGTGGTCATGGGTGGTGCGGTGCTGGCCATCGTGCTGGCGGTGCTGTTGCCGATATTCGACTTGAATACTCTCGTGCGATGAGCAGTGACGCGCGGGCCATGCAGGGACTGAGCGGGACAGGGAAAGCAAGGGACTGTAAAGGCATGTATAGGGAGTGGCGTATGACGGAACAGGCCGGTGGGGGTCGTTACAGGGGCTTTACCCTGGTGGAGTTGCTGGTGGTGTTGCTGATTGTGGGTCTGGCGCTGGGCGCTATCAGTCTGTCGATCAGCCCCGGGGCGCGGCCCTGGGAGCGGGCGCAGGCGCTGGATATCCTGGCCGAACGGGTCAACCTGGCGCGCCGTGAGGCCCAGGCCAGCGGCCGGCGCTGGGGCCTGTCGCTGACGCCCACCGCCCAGGGCTGCGAGTACCGCTTCTATCGGCTGGAGGCGGAGGGCTGGGTGAGCGCCGCGGCGCTGGACCCCGCCTTTGGCGACGGCCGACTGCCGGCGGCGCTGACGCCGGAGCTCACCATGGACGGCCAGCTGGTCCAGCTGCGCGAGTCATCGCCGCAGGACAGCGCCGCGGCGTCGCCGCAGATCGTCCTGTTTGAAAGCGGGGAGCTCACGCCCTTCACTCTGCATCTGCGCGCCCGCGAGGGCAGCTTTGCCCTGCGCGGTCTCGGTATCGGCCGGGTGCAGGTGCAGGACTGTGCGCTGGGCTGTGGCAACGGCGCATGAAGCAGCGCGGCTTTACCCTGGTCGAGGTGCTGGTGGCGCTGGTGATCGTCGGCGTGGCGCTGCCCGCGCTGCTGGTGCAGGTCATGGGCGCGGTGGATGGCCAGGCGCATCTGCGCGACAAGGCGGTGGCGCGCTGGGTGGCCAGCAACCGTCTGGCCGAGTTGCAGCTCGCCCAGCGCCTGAGTGGCCAGCGCCTGGCCGGCAGCGATACCGGTACCACCCGGCTGGCGGAACAGAGCTGGCAGTGGACCGCCACGGCCCAGGCCACCCCGGGCAATTATCTGCGCCGCGTGGAAGTCAGCGTGGCCCGCGCCGCCAACGAAGAACCGCTGGTGACGCTGACGGGGTTTTTGCGTGAATAGCAGGCCCGCCGTATCCGCGACCGGCGGGCTGCGCGCCCGCGCCGGCTTCACCCTGGTCGAGGTGCTGATCGCGGTTGGCATCAGCGCGCTGATCGGGGTCATGGCCTACAGTGGTCTGAGCCTTGCCATTGCCGCCAGCGAGGCCACCCGCGACCAGCAGCAGGCGCTGCTGGCACTGGAGGAAACCTGGCAGTTGCTGCAGCGCGATCTGGACCAGGTGGTGCTGAGCCCGGCGCGGGATGCCCAGGGCCGCCCCGAGCCAGCCTTCAGCGGCGGCGACGACAGTGAGTACTTGCTGCGCCTGACGCGCATGGACTGGGCCGACCCTCACGATCGGCCGCGGGCGGATTTGCAGCGGGTGGGCTATCGGCTCAGCGGCGGCAGCCTGTGGCGTGACCAATGGCAGGGCAGCGAAGCCCGCGCCGGCGCGGTGCTGCTGGAGGGGGTGACGGCGATCCGCATGCGGTTTCTGGACCCGGTGGCCGCAGCGGCCACCGAGCAGGCGCCGGGCTGGCAGCCGCGCTGGCAGGCGACCGGCCCCGGCGAGCGACTGCCCGCCGCGGTGGAGGTAGTTATGACGGTGGAGGTCTGGGGTGAGCTGCGTCGCCTGTTCCCGCTGCCCGCGGGTGTGTAGCCCGCCGGCCCGCGAACGCGGTGCCGTGCTGGTGCTGGCACTGCTGGTGGCGCTGGTGGTCAGTGCGCTGGCGACTACGCTGTACCTGCGTTTCGACGCCGGCCTGCGGGATGCCGGCAACGCTGCCCACGGCGCGCAGCTCCGGGAATACCTGCTGGGGGCCGAGCAGCTGGCGCTGGTCGCCATTGCCGCCGACAGCGCCAGCTCGGACGCCACCGATCATCTGGGCGAGGTCTGGGCCCGAACGCCGCCGGTGTACCCGATACCGGGCGGTCAGGTCAGCGCCCGCCTGCAGGATGCCCAGGCCCGTCTGGACCTGAACAGCCTGGCCGCCAGGGTGCGCACCGCCAGCGCCGTGCCGGGCGCGGCGGGGCGCTTCAGCCCGGCCCAGCGACGCTTTATACGTTTATTGCAGACTCTGGAGGATGTGGCCATCAGCGAGGCAGAGGCCGTGGCCATCACCGAAGCGGTGGTGGACTACATCGACGAGGACCACCAGGTATTTGGCTTCGGCGGCGCCGAATCGGACTGGTATGCCGCGCAGTCGCCACCGCGCCGCGCCGCCAACGGGCCCCTGACCAGTGTCAGCGAGCTGCGCGAGGTGCGCGGGATCAGCCCTGCGCTGTACCGCGCCCTGGCCCCCTACGTCGTCGCCCTGCCGCAGCCCGCCGCCCTCAATCTCAACACCGCGCCGCTGGCACTGCTGCGCAGCATCAACCGGGAAGACCGCCTCGACCCGCTGCCCGCGGTGACCGCGGCGCGCTGGATTGCGGAGCGCGGCGAACAGGGCTTTGCCAGCGTCGATGCATTTATCGGCGGCGCCGCCAGCCAGGACCTGCTGCGGCCCGAGGCGGCGCAACTCAGCACCGAGGGGCTCAGCGTGCGCTCCAACTGGTTTCTGGTGATCAGCGACGTCCAGCTCGAAGGCCGCCAGCGCCGCCAGCTGAGCCTGCTGCACCGCGATGCCAACGGCCAGCGCATCAGCCTGCGCCGCCCCCTGTCGCCGCTGGCCGGCCTGGAAATCCTGTAATGACCCTCTGGCTGCGCGCGACAGGCGACGGACAGTACCAGTGGTGGCGCACTGCCGGCGAGCTGCAGGAGGGCGATTTGGCGGACCTGACACAGCAGCTGGGGCCCACGCCCGAGCGCCTGTGCCTGCTGGTCACCGGTGCCGCCGTGGTCAGCCACGCGGTGACCGTACCGGCCAGGGCCCGGCGCCATCTGGCGCGGCTGGTGCCCTACCAGCTGGAAGAGCAGCTGCTGGACGACGTGGCCGACTGCCACTTCGCGTGGGCCGCGCCGGTCGAAGTAGGTGAGTACTTGCATATCCCGGTGGCGGTGTGCCGCCGCGACTGGCTGGCCGCCCAGCTGGCACCCCTGAGTGCAGCAGGGCTGGAGCCGGACGCGGTCTACCACGCCCCCCGGTGCCTGCCGCCGGTGCCGGCGACCTGGGTTGCGCGCCTGGAACACAGCGGGCGCGAAGACCAGGAACTGTGGCTGCGCCTGCCCGACGGCCGTGCCCTCAGCCTGCGGCCGGCGCTGGCG
>JAVEVZ010000286.1:0-3905 GCA_034004805.1 Spongiibacteraceae bacterium
GGTCATATTGATGGTGGTGCTCTCCCGCCACAACTGCAGCTCGTGGGTGCGGTCCAGCGCTTGGCCGGGATCCAGGGCGTTCATGGCCATCATCAGGGCGGCCGGGCCGCAGGTGAAGTTGGTGCTCTGGGGGTAATAGCGCAGGGTGTCCCGCATGGGCGACGGGGCGCCGCGCAGTACCCGCTTCTGGTAGCGCAGGGCGTCCTGATGGTCTTCGTAGTAATTGCTGATGGAGCCGAACTGCTTGTAGCCCAGGCGCTCGTACAGGCGGATGGCGGCGGCGTTGTCGGTGCGCACTTCCAGGCGCAGATAGGCGCGGTGGCGGTCGCGGGCGGCGGCTTCCGCGCCCTGCATCAATAGCTCGCCCAGGCCCGCACCGCGGACGGCGGGGGCGACGGCGATGGAGTACAGGCGCGCCAGGCTGGTGCCGCGGTGCAGCAGGATCAGCGCGTAGCCCGCCAGCTGCTGGTCGTCGGCGGTGGCGACAATCAGGGCCGCGGTGCGGGCTTCGATAAAGTGCCGGAAGCTGCGCCGGCTCAGGCGGTCTTCGGTAAAGCAGGTTTTTTCCAGGCGCAGCAGCTCGTTCAGGTCTGCCTCGGCGGCTTCGCGGAGCCGGTAGCCGACGGCCTCGGCATTGTTTTGCGGGGTGCTCATAGTGGCTGGTAGCTGCTGGGCAGGGCAGCCATTATGATGGCGACGGACTGATGACGCCAGCGAACGCTCTGGCGTCAATGCACAAAGGAGCGCGCATGGCCCGCTTGATCATCGTGGTCGACTCCCTCAAGGACTGGGGGCCTTATTTTCCGTCTGATAACGTCATGTCGTTCGAGGACTATCTCAAGTTGCGCACCCCGCGCGGTGAGCGGGTGCGCGTGATCAACCTCTGCCGCAGTTACCGTTACCTCAGCAAAGGCTATTATTGCGCCCTGCTGGCCGAGGCGCGGGACCACCGGGTCACGCCCTCGGTCCGCACCATCAACGAGCTGCGCCAGCAGGAGCGGATACCGCCGTCGCTGGCAGTCCTGCCCGACCCGATACAGAAGCGCCTCAAGGAAACGCTGGCCGGACAGACCAGTGTTACCTTTACCGCGTTCCTGGGTGAAGCGGAGGAGCATCTGGCCGCCCTGGCCCGGCATGTTTTTGAGCTGCTTGCGCTGCCGCTGGCGGAGATCACCCTCAGCTATACCCGCAAATGGCGCATCGAATCGATAAAGCCGCGCTCCATCAGCAGTCTCGACGACACTGAGCAGACCCGGTTTGCCGAGGCGATGGAGCGCTTCAACCAGCGTATCTGGCGCAAGCCCAAGACCAAGCGCATGCGTTACAGCATGGCGATGCTGGTGAACCCGAAGGAAAAAATGCCGCCTTCCGACGCCAAGGCGCTGCAGAAGTTCGTCAGGATCGGCGCCAAGATGGGCATCGAAGTCGACATGATCGAAAAGCGCGATTTTCGCAAGCTCGCGGAGTACGACATTCTGTTTATCCGCGAGACCACGGCCATCGACCACCACACCTTCAAGTTTGCGCGCAAAGCCGAAGCGGAGGGCATGGTGGTGATCGACGATCCGACCTCGATCATGCGCTGCACCAATAAGGTGTTTATGGCGGATCTGTTCGAGGTCAACAATGTGCCGGTGCCGCGCACCCTGATCCTGACCCGCGGTCACCGCGAGGAGCTGGAGCATGCGGCCACGGTCCTGGGCTTTCCGCTGGTGCTGAAAGTGCCGGACGGGGCGTTTTCCCGCGGTGTGATCAAGGTCGCCGACGAGAAAGAGCTGGCCAGCGCCAGCGCCGAGCTGTTCCGCCAGTCCGCCCTGTTGCTGGCCCAGGAATACCTCTACACCGAGTTCGACTGGCGCATCGGTGTGCTGCGCGGCAAGCCGCTTTACGCCTGCAAATACTATATGGCCCGCGACCACTGGCAGATCTACAATCACGCGGCGCGCTCGGCGTCCGGTGGCTGGGATACCATGCCCACCCATGAGGTGCCCAAGCCGGTGCTGCAGGCTGCGGTCAAGGCCGCCAACCTGATGGGCAACGGCCTGTACGGCGTCGACGTCAAATCCAGCGGCGACCGGGTGGCGGTGATCGAAGTCAACGACAACCCCAGTATCGAGTCCGATGTGGAAGATGGGTTTCTTGGCGATGAACTCTACCGGCTGATTCTGGAGGACCTGGTGGAGCGCGTAGAGATGGGCGTCGTGAGGTGAGTTGCTGCGCCTGGGTGCGCCCTGAAGGGTTTGCAGCTGCAGCAACCCGTTCAGGGCGCGCCCATACAGACGGTTCACTCGCTTTACCATGGAACCCGCCCGATGGCCGCTGAACAACCGGACGCCAAGTCCCCGACAAAATCACCGTCCCAGGCTCAATCCTCGCCCAGGGCGCGCGTCAGGGCCCCGGCTAAAACCAAACCCAACCGCGCGGCGGCACAGACGCGGGAACGCCTGCTCGACGCCGCCGAGCGCCTGTTTGCCGAGCGCGGCATCGACAATGTGACCTTGCTGGATGTGACCCGCGCGGCCGGCCAGGGCAACCGCTCGGCGCTGCAGTACCACTTTGGCGACAAGCCGGGGCTGCTGAATGCAGTGCTGGATCGCCACGCCCATGCCATCGCCCGCAAGCGGCAGCGGATGCTCGACAAGCTCGCAGAGCAGGGCGATTCATCGCTGCGCGATGTGGTGGCGGCGCTGGTGGTGCCGGTCGCGGACCGCTACCGGCACGGCGGCGAGGCCTATCTGCAGCTCAATTCGCAGTTGATGGCGTCACACCACTGGTCGGAATTCCGCTTGCAGCGCGCGGACCTGGAGGTGGCGACCCGGCGCTTTCAGGAACGCCTGGCGGATTTGCTGCCGGCGCTGCCCAAAGCGGAGCTGGCGGCGCGTCTGCTGCTGATGGACGTGATGCTGTTTCATGGCCTGGCCACCTACGCGAGCCGCGCGCCGCGGCCCGGCTTTGCGCGCTTCACGCAGTCCCTGGTGGACGCGATCAGCGCCATGCTGTCGCGCCCTCAGGATGCCACCGATCCGGCCGGCTGACCTCGAAACCCGAACGTTGCCTGCGCCCCTCCCGCGGTCGCTTATGCCGCGGGCAGCGACATTTCCATGATGGGAACGCTGTCGGGCATGCCGCCCATGGCCACTGCAAAGCGCGAAAAAGTATTGAACAGCAGCAGGCCCAGGGACAGGTGCACCAGTTCCTCGGCGCTGAATTCCGCAGCGAGTTCCGCGCGCAATGCGTCACTCATGCCCGCCGAGTTGTCGAGGTACTGGTCGGTATAGGCCAGCAGCAGTTTTTCCCGCCGGCTCAGGTCGCTGTCCTCGTAGCCGTCCTGGATCAGCGCCACCTTTTCTTCATTGAGTCCCGCGTCACGAGCGATGTCGTAGCGGGTGCTCTTGCAGAACACGCAGTTCACCTTGCGCGCATTGCGCAGTCGGACCATTTCCAGCAGCGCGGGGCTGAGCGGGCCGTTGAGCCACACGGCGCGCGACAGCGGGATATAGGCGGCGAGGGTTTCCGGCACCAGGCCCAGGGCCGAGTCGCGGATCGGGTCGCCGTGCTGTTTGGCTGGCGGGGTTACACGTAGCGCGGAGGACATGGCGATCTCCTGTGAGGCAATGGGACGGCGTGGCGGGCGTCTAAGCCGCGGGCTGTGGCGTGAGCTGCCACAGCAGGCTCAGGCGGGTGAGGCCGAAAAACAGCCCCAACGCCTCGATCAGCGCCACCAGTCCGGCGTCGCCGAAATGGGCTTTGACCGCGTCGGCCTGGGCATCGCTGATGGCCGCGGGGTCCATGGCGTAGACCTCGGTAAATTCCAGGCAGGCGCGCTCCGCCTCGCTGAATGCCGGCGACTTGTGCCAGCGGGTCAGTTCGTCGCGCTGGGCCCGGGGCAGCGCGACTTCCTCGCG
>JAVEVZ010000287.1:0-3899 GCA_034004805.1 Spongiibacteraceae bacterium
GACTACGATCGTGCAGGCGGTGAAGCGCGCGCTGGAGCAGGCGCCACCGGAGCTGGCGGCGGATATTGCCGAGTCGGGCATTGTGCTGACCGGGGGTGGCGCGCTGCTGCGCGACATCGACCGGCTGCTCACCGAAGAGACGGGCCTGCCGGTGATCGTGGCCGAAGACCCGTTGACCTGTGTCGCGCGCGGCGGCGGCCGGGCGATGGAGCTGATGGATCGCCATCGCCTGGACCTGCTGTCCACTGATTAAGCCCGGAGCCGGGCCATCAAACCCCTATTTGTCAAAGGACCCTCCCACCGCCTGCGACTGGTGCTGCTGGTGCTGGCGTCGCTGGCGCTGATACTGGCCGACCAGCGCTGGCAGTGGTTCGGCCAACTCGAGTCGCGGGTTGCCGGCGCGGCGACACCGGTTTACTGGCTGGCGGCTCTGCCCGGCCGGGTCTGGGACTGGGGCGACGACCTGTTTACCAACCACGCGGCGCTGCGCGAAGACAATGCGCGCCTCGCGGCCAGAAACCTGGTGCTGGCCGGCAAGGTTCAGAAGCTGGCCTTTCTGGAGGCCGAGATCCAGCGCCTGCGCCAGCTGCTCAACTCCTCGACCCTGGTGGGCGAATCGGTGCTGATCGCGGAACTGGTGGCGGTCTCCAGCGACCCTCAGCGGCAGTGGGTAGCGGTGGACAAGGATGCGTCCCAGGGCGTGTACGTGGGCCAGCCGGTGATCGACGCCCACGGCCTGGTGGGCCAGGTGGTGCAGGTCACGCCCGGCTACAGCCGCATCCTGCTCATTACCGACGCGACCCATGCACTGCCGGTGCAGATCAACCGCAACGGCGTGCGCACCATCGCCGAGGGCACTGGCCGCATCGATCAGCTGGCCCTGCGCCATGTGGCGGCCACCACCGACATCGTGGTAGGTGATCTGCTGGTCAGCTCGGGGCTGGGCGGCGTGTTTCCGGCGGGCTACCCGGTGGCCGTGGTGACCGAAATCACCGAGGATCCCGGTCAGCCATTTCTGATTGTCAAGGCGCGGCCCAGCGCGCAGCTGGACCGCAGCCGCCACCTGCTGCTGGTGTTCCGCGCCAGCGAGAAACCCGATGCCTGATTCCCTGGCGCGCTGGCTGCTGCCCATGCTGGGCAGTCTGTTCGTGGCGCTGTGGCTGAGCGCCCTGCCCATGCACGACACCTGGCTGTGGTACCGGCCGGCCTGGCCCGTGCTGATACTGGTGTTCTGGATCATTCTTCAGCCCGAGCGGATCGGCCTGGGGCTGGCGTGGCTGCTGGGTCTGGCCCAGGATCTGGTCGCCGGTACCACGCCGGGTCAGCACGCCCTGGCGCTCACCGCCGTGGCGTTTCTGGCGCTGCTGCTGTACCAGCGGCTGCGCATGTACTCCGTGTGGCAGCAGGCGGGCATTGTGTTCCTGCTGGTGGGTATTCACCAGTTGATCGGCCACTGGGTGCAGAACCTCACCGGGGTGGTCGCCCCCAATCTCAAATACCTGCTGCCGGCGCTGACCAGCGCACTGGTCTGGCCGCTGCTGGCGCCCTGGCTGCGGCCCATGCAGCGCCAGCTGTCCCAGGGCTGAATCCGTGCTGGTACTGGCATCCCAATCCCCCCGGCGGCGCGAGTTGCTGGCACAAATCGGCGTCCGGCACCGGGTGCTGGCGGTGGATGTCGACGAGTCGGTGCGCCCCGGCGAGGCGCCCGAGGACTATGTTTCCCGCGTGGCCCGCGCCAAGGCCGAGGCGGGCTGGCAGGCGGTGGGCGCGCGCGGCGCGGTGCTGGCCGCCGACACCGCCGTGGTACTGGACGCGCAGATACTCGGCAAACCCGCCGATCGCGACGACGCGCTGCGTATGCTGAACGCCCTGTCCGGGCGCGATCACCGGGTGTTGACCGCGGTGGCGTTGCACACGGCGCAGGGATTGCGCGCCACAAGGGTGGAGACCCGGGTCTGGTTCCGCAGCCTGACACGCGCCGAAATCCTCGCCTACTGGAGCAGCGGGGAACCCCGCGACAAGGCCGGTGCCTACGGTATTCAGGGGCGAGGCGCGGTATTCGTCGCGCGCATTGAAGGCAGTTACAGTGGGGTGGTGGGCTTGCCACTGTGCGAGACTTGGGCACTGTTGCGCGAGGCGGGTATCGAACAATGAACGAAGAAATCCTGATCAATGTCACGCCCATGGAGACGCGGGTTGCGCTGGTAGAAAACGGCGTGCTGCAGGAAATCTATATTGAGCGCAGCCGCGCCAAGGGCATTGTCGGCAATATCTACAAGGGCAAGGTGGTGCGCGTGCTGCCGGGCATGCAGGCGGCGTTTGTCGATATCGGCCTTGAGCGCGCCAGTTTTCTGCACGCCTCCGATATTGCCGCGCTGGGTGCGGACGGCATGGAGCGGCGCGGCGAAGTCAGTGATATCCGCGACATCCTGCGCGAGGGCCAGGCGCTGGTGGTGCAGGTCAACAAGGATCCGCTGGGTTCCAAGGGCGCGCGACTGACCACGCACCTGTCAGTGTCGTCGCGGTTTCTGGTGTATATGCCGCAGACCGCCCACCTGGGCATTTCACAGCGCATTGAAGGCGACGACGAGCGCGCGCGGGTGCGCGAACTGCTGGAGCGCTGCGTGGCCGCCGAAGAGGCGGGCGGCCAGGGCGGGTTTATCGTCCGCACCGCCGCCGAGGGGGCCGGCGAGGACGAGTTCCGCGCGGATATCCGCTACCTGATGCGCTTGTGGCGGGTGCTGAAGGAGCGCATGCAGAGCGTGGCGGCGCCGGGCCTGATCTACGAGGACCTGCCGCTGTATATGCGCACCATGCGCGACCTGGTGCGCCCGGGACTGGAAAAAATCCGCATTGATTCCCGCGAGAGTTTCCAGAAGGTCACGGCCTTTGCGGAAAAATTCGTGCCCGATATTCGCGAGCGCATTGAGCACTATGCCGGCGAACGGCCGATCTTCGACCTCTACAACATCGAGGATGAAATCCAGAAGGCCCTGGGGCGCAAGGTCGAACTCAAATCCGGTGGCTACCTGATTATTGACCAGACCGAGGCCATGACCACGGTGGACGTCAACACCGGCGCGTTTGTCGGCCACCGCAACCTCGAGGAGACCATCTTCAAGACCAATCTCGAGGCCGCCACCGCACTGGCCCGCCAGCTCAGGGTGCGCAACCTCGGCGGTATCATCATCATCGACTTTATCGATATGCGCGATGCCGAGCACCGCCGCCAGGTGTTGCGCACCCTGGAGCGGGCGCTGGAGCACGACCACGCCAAAACCAGCGTCACCGGGGTGTCCGAACTGGGGCTGGTGCAGATGACCCGCAAGCGCACCCGCGAGAGCCTGGAGCACGTCCTGTGTGAGCCCTGCCCGCTGTGCAGCGGGCGCGGCTCGCTGAAGTCGCCGGAGACCGTCTGCTACGAAATTTTCCGGGAAATTCTTCGCGAGGCCCGGGCCTACGACAACGACAAACTGATGGTGCTGGGCTCCCAAGAGGTCGTCGATCGGCTGCTGGATGAGGAGTCGGCCAGTGTCGCCGACCTGGAGGAATTCATCGGCAAGTCCATTCAGTTTCAGGTCGAAGTCATGTACAGCCAGGAGCAGTTCGACGTGATTCTGCTGTAGCGGATTCGCGCGACACCACAGCATGGTCTGGAAACGTTGGGTCAGTCTGAGTCACCGCCTCGCCTGGACGCTGGTCCTGACGGTGGCGGTGCTGCTGGCCCTCTATGCCAGTCTCGGCCGCTACGCCATCCAGTTTCTGGGCGACTACCGCGAAACCCTGCTGCAGGAAGTGACGGCGCGCACCGGTCTGGTCCTGGAGGTCGAGACCCTGCGCGGCGACTGGTCGCGGCTGGCACCGGTGCTGACCCTGGAGGGGGTGGCGCTCGCGGACCC
>JAVEVZ010000288.1:0-3893 GCA_034004805.1 Spongiibacteraceae bacterium
GTACTTCTGGGAATACTCGACGAAGATTCGCGCCGCGAGCAAGGTACCCATGGCGTATCTTGGCGGCGCGCGTTCCATCGACGGCGTACAGCGGGCCCTGGACGCGGGCTTCGAGTGTGTGGTGATGGCGCGGCCGCTGATTCACGACCCCGCGCTGGTCAACAAATTCAAAAGCGGTGAACTCACCGAGTCGGGCTGTACCAACTGCAACGGCTGCGTGGCCTATATCTACCACACCGATGGCACGCGCTGCATCCTGAACCCGCCCAATGACCCGCGCCTGAATCATATTCCCGCATCAGCGGTTTAAGGCCGCGCCGGCGGCGCCTGCCCGGGCGCCGCATGTCACGCACGTCGATTGATTTGCCATTGCGGCATTTTGTGATACCGTGCGCCCCGCGTTGGATGACAGTCAGCGCAAAAATTCAATCTGTCTTCAGGTGCCCGTCACGCAGAAACTATTCTGAGTGACGCGTTAAACGGGAAGCTGGTGCTCGACTCACATCGAGACGAAAAGCCAGCACTGCCCCCGCAACGGTAGCCGAGCCATAGCCTCGGGAGTCCGGAACCGGCCTGTTGACACTATGCAAACATCGCGGAGGGCGATATGTGGAGCATGAAAACACCCGTTGCGGGTGCTCACTCCCAACCAGACTATTTCCTGACTCAGCATCGCTGGCCGGCACCTCTCTGTGCAGCGGCCTGTTTGATGCTGCGCCACTGATCCAGCGTTAGCCGGATTTATCGTGATCCCGCTGCGCGGCAATCGCCGCGGCGCGCGTGCGCCTGTCACACACAGACGCTGCGCCCTGTCAGTGCAGGCCTGGCTGTGTCTCGCCGTTATCCACACCGGCCAGGCTGCGGTGTCTGAACCCGCTACTGAGATCGAAGAGATCATCGTCACCGGGGTGCGCGAGCAGATGCTGCGCCACCTGCCGCAGAACGCCACGGTCATCAGCCGCCGTGATATTGAACTGGCCCCGTCGAATAACCTGATCGACCTTATCGCGCGCGAAGCCAATATCACCCCGCGCACCTACACCGGCACCGACAAATTCGGCGGCGTCGATATCCGCGGCATGGGCGACACCTACACCAGTAACGTCCTGGTGCTGGTCAACGGCCGCAAACTCAACAGCGCCGACCTCTCCGGCGCGGACCTCAGCAGTATTCCTCTGTGGCAGGTGGAGCGCATCGAAATCGTGCGCGGTGCCAATACCGTGCGCTACGGCGACGGCGCCGTCGCCGGGGTCATCAATATTCTCACCCGGCAACCGGAACAGACCGCGACGGCAACGGTGCAACGCAACGAGGCCGCCTATGGCAGCCACGAGTACGGCGTCAACCTCACGGCCGGCGCCGGCATCGCCGCGTTCAACCTCAGCGCCAACCGCTATCAGACTGGGGGCTATCGCGACAACGGCCAGCTTGAGAAGGACGACATCGGTGTGGGTGTGGACCTGGCTCTGACACCCACCCTGCAGCTCAACGCCGAGGCCAGGCAGCACCGCGACAGCTACGGTCTGCCGGCGCCGGTATCCCGCGAAGCGATGCGCGGCAGCAATGCCCAGCGGCGCGCCAGCAACTCACCCGACGACGGCGGCGACACGGAAGACGGCCAGGCCAGCGCCGAACTGCACTGGGCGCCCGATGCACACCACGCGCTGCGCCTGCTCGCATTTGGCCGTCACCGGGAAAACCGGTTTATCAACGGCTACTCACCACTGATTACCGAACAGGATCAGCTCTCCCTGATCGAGGAAAAAACCGCGTCGCTGGAGTTGCTCTACAGCTATCAGTCCAGCGGCTGGCAACTGGACCTGGGCGCGAGCGGGCGCGACAGCGATTACGCGCGCTACCAGGATGGCATGCACATCGTTGGCAAGAGTACGCGCAAGCTGGGTGCGCTCGATAACCGCAGTGGCTTTATCGCCGGCGCATGGCATATCACACCGACGCTGACGCTGAATGCCGGCTACCGGCTGGACCACAGCCGTATCGACCAGCGCGACATAAACCTCGCGCAAGTCTGCGACAACGGCGCCCCGGTATTTATTCCGGGCCTGCCGCCGATTTATCCCGATCGCGTCTGTCACGGCGAACTGCAGACCGCCGCCGTGCGGGATGAGCGGTGGAAAAACCACGCCCATGAGCTGGGCGCCGTGTGGTCCATCACTCCCGCAGCAAGTGTCTTCGCCAGCCAGGCCGACACCTTCCGCAACCCCAATGTCGATGAACTGGTACTGGCCGGCAACCAGCTGGGCCCGCAGACCGGCAGCAACACCGAGCTGGGCCTGCGCTACCAGATGACACCGGCGCTGTACGCGACTGTAAGCGCCTACCGCATGCGCCTCGACGACGAGATTTTTTATGACGGCCTGGTCAACCGCAACAGCGACGAATCCACCGAGCGCGAGGGGCTGGAGTTCGAGCTGCGCTGGCAGCTGCTCGCCGATCTGAAAACCTGGTTCAACACCAGCGTATCGCGCAACCGCTTTGAGGCCTCGGGCAGCAAGGTGCCACTGGTGCCCGAGCAGACCGCAACGCTGGGTTTCGAATACACGCTGCTGCGCGATTTAAGCATCGCGGGTGTCGGCAAGTACGTGGGGCCGCGCTACGACGGCAACGACCTGTCCAATCGCCTTTACCCCGAACTGCCCGGCTACCAGACCTGGGATTTCAAACTGATGTACCGGCGCCCCACCTGGCAGCTCAGTGCCGGTCTCAACAACGCTTTTGACAAGGTTTACGCCGCCTCCGCCTACGGCGGGATGTTCTACCCCATGCCCGGGCGTAACGGGTACGTGGGAATAACGCTTAGTTTCTGACCATCGGGAGACAGACCATGAGAACACTCGTATTAACCACCGCACTTCTGGCAGCAGGAGCCACCCACGCCGGGCCCTACGCACCGGCCGCCGGCCAGCCCGGCTCCACCGCGCTGCACGCCAGCGACCCGGCGTTTGTCGGCTGGGCCACCGGCTATAGCGACTACCAGCCAGGCAGCCATCTCGACGCCGCGTGGCAAAACCCCGCCCGGGGGCTGGGCAAGGCCGGCGATTCCGGCAACACCGGCGCCAGCAACTACAGCGGTGACATCGTCGGCCTGGGCCGCGGCGGCTCCATTACCCTGACCTTCGACACCCCGATCACCAATGGCGAAGGCTACGATTTCGCCGTGTTCGAAAACTCCTTCAGCAATAACTTCCTCGAACTGGCCTGGGTGGAAGTGTCCTCCAACGGCAGCGATTTCTTCCGCTTTGGCGGCGTGTCCCTGACCCCCAACCCGGTGGGCGGCTTCGGCAGCGTGGACCCCACCAATATCGACGGCTTTGCCGGCAAATACCGCGGCGGCTGGGGCACGCCCTTTGACCTCGACTTGCTGGCGGGCATCGACGGCCTCGACGTGATGGCGGTGCACTACATCCGCCTGGTCGACATCGTCGGCGACGGCAACACCCTCGACAGCCTCGGCAACCCCATCTACGAACCCTACCCCACCGTGGGCAGCGCCGGTTTCGATCTGGATGCCATCGGCGCCATCAACGTCGCCGCCGTACCCGTGCCCGCCGCTGCCTGGTTGTTTGCCAGCGCCCTGGGCCTGTTGATTCACCGCAAGCGCGCACAGCGCTGAAACCCCGAGGAACCCCGTCATGACAAAAACACTGAACAACAAAAGCCGCATTGCCGGCGGCCTGCTGATCGCCAGTCTGGCCGTCAGCGCCCAGGCAGAACTCATCACCTTCGATGATCTCAGCCTGGCACCCGACAGCGCCTTCGACCCCGGCTACACCACCGCATTCACCAGCGGCAGCGCCGTATTCGACCACGACGCACCCTACGGCGATTGCTGCTGGAGCGGCTTTACCTACTAAAAAAGCTAAGACACTACC
>JAVEVZ010000289.1:0-3862 GCA_034004805.1 Spongiibacteraceae bacterium
AATTCCTCGCTGAACAGCTGATTCTCGGGATTCTCGATCGCCTTGAGGGGTGAGTCTCCCGCCAGGTGCTCGGCGTCTTCGACATCGATATCAGTGCCCGGCGGACGCCGCCCTCGCGCCGCCAGATGGTTCTTGGCAGTGTTGGTGGCGATACGATAAAGCCAGGTATAGAACGCGCTGTCGCCGCGAAATCCCGGCAGCGCGCGATAGGCCTTGATAAACGCTTCCTGGGCAACGTCCTGAACCTCGTCCATATCGCGCACATAGCGCGAAATCAGCCCGAATATCCGCGACTGGTATTTGCGCACCAGGAGGTCGAAGGCGCGCTTGTCGCCGCGCTGCACCCGCTCGACCAGTTGCTGATCGGACTGCTCTGCATCCGTCATGCAACCGGCCTCCGACTGGCTGCGCCGTGGCCAGCAAAATAGACCATATATCTCCCGGGAAGTTCTGGTTCTTGTGATAAGCGCAGCGGCTCTGACTGCAACCTGACACAAAGGTTCAGTGGCGCACCCTCATGCGGCGGCGTCCCTGCTGTAAGTCATTGTGCGCCATGATATATTCGCGCGACTTCGAAGAGCAACGGACAGGCGGGCAAATGGGCGTGGTGTACGAGCATGACGTGCTGGTTATCGGCAGCGGCGCCGCCGGCCTCAGCGCGGCGCTGCGCCTGCCGGGCAGCACCCGCATCGCGGTGCTGTGCAAGGGCGAACTCAACGACGGCTCGACCTACTGGGCCCAGGGCGGCATTGCCGCAGTGCTGGACCAGCGCGATACCGTGGACGCCCACATCGGCGACACCCTCAATGCCGGCGCCGGGCTGTGCCACGAAAGCGCAGTGCGCTTTACGGTTGAGCACAGCCGCGACGCCGTGGAATGGCTGGTCAGCCAGGGCGTCGAGTTCGACAAACTGACCGACGGCGAGCATTTCCACCTGACCCGGGAGGGCGGCCATACCCACCGCCGCATCATCCACGCGGCGGACGCCACGGGCCGTGCCGTATCCGGCACCCTCAGCCAGCGCGCCCAGGAGGCGGCGAACCTCGAAATTTTCACCGAGCGCGTGGCCGTGGACCTGGTGATCCGCGACGGTCGCTGCATCGGCGCCTATGTCCTGAACCGGGCCGCCGACCAGGTCGACCTGTTCCGCGCCCGCTTCGTGGTGCTGGCCACCGGCGGCGCCAGCAAGGTGTACCTCTATACCAGCAACCCGGACGGCGCCAGCGGCGACGGTATCGCCATGGCCTGGCGCGCCGGCTGCCGGGTCGCCAACATGGAGTTCAACCAGTTTCACCCCACCTGTCTCTACCATCCCAAGGCCAAGTCGTTTCTGGTCACCGAGGCCATACGCGGCGAGGGCGGCAGGCTGCTGCTGCCGGATGGCGAGCGCTTTATGACGCGCTTCGACCCCCGTGGCGAACTCGCGCCCCGGGATATCGTCGCGCGCGCCATCGACCATGAAATGAAGCGGCTGGGCATCGACTGCGTGTACCTGGACATCAGCCACCGGCCCCGTGAATTCATCCTGCACCACTTCCCCACCGTCATGGCGCGCTGCCTCGAACTGGGCATCGACATCACCCGTGAGCCCATGCCGGTGGTGCCGGCGGCGCATTACACTTGCGGCGGCGTCGTGGTGGACGAGTCGGGCATGACCGATATCCGCAATCTCTACGCCATCGGCGAAACCTCGTTTACCGGCCTGCACGGCGCCAACCGCATGGCCAGCAACTCCCTGCTGGAGTGTCTGGTATACGGCGCCGCCGCTGCGGAATCGATTGCCAGCAGGCTGAATGAACCGGTACACGCCGCCTATATTCCTCCCTGGGATGAGTCGCGGGTCACCGACTCCGATGAAGACGTGGTGATCTCTCACAACTGGGACGAGTTGCGGCGCTTTATGTGGGATTACGTCGGCATCGTGCGCACCGACAAGCGCCTGCAGCGCGCCCTGCACCGCGTCGATCTGCTGCAGCGCGAGATCGCCGAGTACTACAAGAACTACAAAGTCGGCAGCGACCTGCTGGAGTTGCGCAACCTGGTGGTGGTCGCCGAGTTGATCATCCGTTCAGCCCTCAGCCGCAAGGAAAGCCGCGGCCTGCATTACACGCTGGATTATGCCGAAGCCCTGCCCGAGGCCAGAGACACCGTGCTGGTACCGGCCAACTACCGGACATCCCGCTCGGCCGCGCAGGGGAACCGGCCGCAGACTTGAGTCAGCCACAGCGCACCCGCAATTCGCGCCACGCATCCTGGTCGAGACTGTCAGGCCACACCAGCAGGCGCCCGCGCCGCCCTGCACCCCGCCAGTCCAGAACCAGCAGCCAGGGCAGGCGCGCCGCACAGTCCAGGGCAACCGCCAGGGGCTCGCCGCCCGGCCCCGGGAATGAGTCCTGAGCGTCCGCGAAATACAGCCAGCACTGGCCATCCTGCCAGACCAGGCGCGCCACTTCGGGCCCGCGTCGCTGCAAGCGCAGTTCCAGCCACAGCAGCGCGAGGCTGGTCGCCAGCAGACCACCCAGCACCGGCCCGCGCAGGGGAGTCGCCGCCAGCGCCACCAGGGTCAGCAGCAGCGCGCCAGTCAGCAGACGCCGCGGCCAGCGCGACGGCATCAATTCAAACGCGGGGCTCGCGCGCGAAGGCAACGATGGCATCAACAATGGTGGACAGCTCCTTGTCCTCGGGCCGTTCACGCTGCATGAACCAGCTGAACAGCTCGGTATCCTCACAGGCCAGCAAACGCACGAATCGCGCCTGATCGACCTCACTCAGTTCCCGAAACCGGGCCTCGAAAAACGGCACCAGCATCAGGTCCAGCTCCAGCATGCCGCGCCGGCTGGCCCAATACAGGCGCTTGAACTCACTGTCTGAAACCATTACTTTCTCACTCACTTCACGCACTGTGCACACCCCGCTATTGGGCGGGCGCCAGTGTAGCGGCAAAACCGCCGCAAAACAGCGATACCCCCTTACGCCCACGACCCGAGTCGACTTTCCGGAGTACGGCATGACTGATGCCATTGCCACCCTGCTCTCCACCCTGGGCCACGCCCGGGACCCCCGGGGCTACAGCCTGCCGACCGACGCGGCGCTGAATGCCGACCGCCTGGCCAGCGGCTATATCAGCGCGCTGAGCCAGTATCGCCTGCTGGTGATCGACGGCCCGGATACCGGCAAATTCCTGCAGGGCCAGACCACCTGCGACTTCAATGAAATCGACGGCAGCCGCGCCCGCTACGGCGCCCTGTGCAATCTCAAGGGCCGCATGCTGGCGAGTTTTCGCGCCGCCAAGCTGGACGACGGCCGCTACGCGCTGCGCATGCGCCACGGCCTGGAAGCGGCAGTGCGCGAGGTGCTCGCCAAATACATGGTGTTTTCCAAGGCAAAATTCACCGATCAGGGCAACGACTGGATTGTGCTGGGCGCTGGTGGCGCAGCAGCCAGCGACGCCCTGCGCGCGCATTTTGGCGCGCTGCCCGAGACTGCGGATGCCGCACTGGCTGTGGACGGCGGCTGGCTGCTGGGCTGCGGCGAACAGCGCTACGAGTGCTGGCTGCAGGCCGAGCCGGCGCTGGCGCTGTGGAGCGCCGTGGTCGGTGCGCTCGATCCGCAGCCCTCGAACCTGTGGACACTGGCCAATATCCGCGACGGCCTGGGCGAAGTCTGCGAGCAGACCCGGGAAGTGTTTATGCCCCAGGAACTGAATCTGCAACTGACCGGTGGCGTCAACTTTAAAAAGGGCTGCTACACCGGCCAGGAGGTGGTCGCGAGGCTGCAGTATCGCGGCAAGCTCAAACACCATATGTATCGCCTGCGTTTCGAAGGCCAGGCGCCGGCGCCCGTGACTCCGCTGCAGGCCGGG
>JAVEVZ010000290.1:0-3859 GCA_034004805.1 Spongiibacteraceae bacterium
ACATGCCCGTCTGGTCGGTGAGGATAACCAGCAGGTGGGCATCGATCAGGTTGGCGACCAGCGCCGCCAGGGTATCGTTGTCGCCAAACCGGATTTCATCGGTGACCACGGTGTCGTTTTCGTTGACCACCGGCACCACGCCCAGTTCGATCAGCGTTTTCAGTGTGCCGCGTGCGTTCAGATAGCGGTCCCGGGCGGACACGTCGTCGTGACCCAGCAACACCTGCGCCGTCTGCAGCCCATAGCGCAGAAACTGCGACTCATAGGCCTGCACCAGCCCCATCTGCCCCACTGCTGCAGCCGCCTGCAGACGGTGCAGCTCGCGCGGCCGCTGTCGCCAGCCCAGCCGGGTCATGCCCTCGGCCACCGCGCCTGACGATACCAGCACCACTTCGTGGCCGCGCTCGCGCAGCGCGACCAGCTGCTGCACCCAGGCCTGGATACCCTCGATATTCAGGCCCTTGCCGTCGTTGGTTACCAGAGCGCTGCCGATCTTGACCACCCAGCGGCGCGCCTCGCGGGTTTCAGTGCGATCTGCGGTCATTGCCGGTACACCACCTCGGTATCGCTGTCGTCATCGTCATCGTCGTCGTCCAGATCCTCTACAGACTCGCCCTGGCGCGCGGCGCGGCGCTCAGCCGCGAGCGCCGCAATGCGTTCGCGCGCCTCTTCCTGCATGGCCAACTGCGCCCGCTCTTCCGCCGCAGCCAGTTCCGGATCTTCGGCCTCCGCCTGCCAGCACGCCTCCAGGTAGCGCATGATGTCCTGGCACAGACGCTCGGTGCCATCGCCGCTGATCGCAGATATGCGATACACCGGCGCCGTCGTACCCAAAGCCTCCAGCAGCTGATCACAGCGCTCGGCACGGATATCTTCCGGCAGCAGATCCAGCTTGTTCAGGACCAGCCACCGGGGGCGCAGCGCCAGCGCCGGGCTGAAGGCAGCCAGTTCGCGCGTGATAGCCTGCAGACCGTCCAGCGGATCACTGCCGTCCAGCGGCGCCATGTCGACCACATGCAGCAGCAAGCGCGTGCGGGTCAGATGCTTGAGAAACCGCACCCCCAGACCCGCCCCCTCCGCAGCGCCCTCGATCAGGCCGGGAATATCAGCCACGACAAAACTGCGGTGCGCCTGCACCCGAACCACGCCGAGATTGGGCACCAGGGTGGTGAAAGGATAGTCGGCCACTTTGGGTTTGGCGGCGGATATGGCGCGGATCAGCGTGGATTTGCCGGCGTTGGGCAGGCCCAGCAGGCCCACATCAGCCAGCAGCTTGAGCTCGAGACGCAGCTGGCGCACCTCGCCCTCGGAGCCGGGGGAAGTCTGTCGCGGCGCGCGGTTGACGCTGGATTTATAGCGGGCATTGCCGAGACCGTGGAACCCGCCCTGGGCCACCAGCAGGCGCTGGCCGGACTCGCGCAGATCGCCGATCCGCTCACCGGTGTCCTCGTCGATAACGGTAGTACCCACCGGCACGCGGAGTATCAGATCCTCGCCACTGCGCCCCGTGCGATTGGCGCCGCGCCCCGCCTCGCCATTCTGGGCCTGATAGGCGCGCACATAGCGGTAGTCGACCATGGTGTTGACGGCATTGTCAGCGACCAGCCACACGCTGCCACCATCGCCACCGTCGCCACCGTCGGGGCCGCCCTTGGGCAGGTACTTTTCGCGGCGAAAGCTCAGGCAGCCATTGCCGCCATTGCCAGCCCGAACTCGAATCACCGCCTCATCGACAAATTTCATATTGCCCCCCTGCCGTGGTTCGCAAGACGAAAAAGCCCCACCATGCGGCGGGGCTCATCGAAACAGCGGGCGTCGTTTGCTCAGGCGGAAACGATGCTGACAAACTTGCGCTGTTGCTTGCCTTTGACTTCAAATTTCACCACGCCATCGGCGGTGGCGAACAAGGTGTGATCCTTGCCCAGACCAACGTTGTCGCCGGCGTGAAACCGCGTGCCGCGCTGACGCACGATGATGTTGCCGGCCTTGACCAGCTGTCCACCGAAGCGCTTGACACCCAGGCGCTTGCTGATCGAGTCGCGACCGTTGCGAGTACTGCCGCCTGCTTTTTTGTGAGCCATTTGAATCTCTCCTTGGGAGCGTCCTGCAGACGCTTAGCCGCTGATGCCGGTGATCTTGACTTCGGTATACCACTGGCGATGTCCCGCGCGCTTCATATGGTGCTTGCGGCGACGAAACTTGATGATATTAATCTTGTCGTGACGGCCCTGGGCCACCACCTCGGCGGTCACCTTGGCGCCCGCCACATAGGGGCTGCCAACCTTGATCGCAGCGCCGTCGCTGACCAGCAGCACCTTGTCGAACTCGACCGACTCGCCGGCGCCCAGCTCGATCTTTTCCAGCTTGAGGACTTCGCCTTCCACCACGCGGTGCTGCTTGCCACCGCTTTCAATCACTGCGTACATCGCCATTCTCCAGTTAAGCCTGCCTGCAGGTTATTGCACACCATATCTATTATATGTGCGTATTTGTCGACGCCGACGGTTCGTTGATCTCTCAACCCGCCAACCAGCGCCGCGGCACAGGTCCAGGCGACCAGGCACAACGCCACGGTCTTCAGGGGCGCGGGATTCTACGCAATCCACGGCCGCCAGGCAAGTGGACGCGCGAGCCTCGCCCGCCGGCGCGCGCCAACCTTGACACCCTTCGCCCGCGTCCCTAGCATTCGACGCCGACTCGGACTCGCCGACCCCACCCCATGCAAGCAATCCAGAAACTGGTCGCCAGCGCCTTCGCCAGGGCTGACCGTATCATTGTCGAGCACCTCCGGTCGGACGTTGGCCTGGTCGAGGATATCGGCCGCCATATCGTCAACGCGGGCGGCAAGCGTCTGCGACCAATGGTGGTGCTGCTCAGCGCGGGCGCGCTGGGCGCAATCGACGAGCGCCAGGTCAAGCTGGCCGCTGTGATCGAGTTTATTCACACCGCGACACTCCTGCATGACGACGTGGTCGACCTGTCCCACCTGCGCCGCGGGCGCCCCACCGCCAACGCCACCTGGGGCAACGCACCCAGCGTACTGGTCGGCGACTTCCTCTATACCCGCGCGTTTCAGCTGATGGTCGCGCTGGGCGACCTGTCGCTGCTGGCACTGCTGGCCGACACCACCAACGCCATCGCCGAGGGCGAGGTGCTGCAATTGGCGAGGATCGGCGACAGCAGCCAGTCCATCGACGATTACTACCAGGTCATTGAGCGCAAAACCGCCGTTCTGTTCGGTGCCGCAGCCAAAGGCAGCGCGATACTCGCCGGCGCCGACCGCACCACCCAGGACAGCCTCTACCGCTACGCCTGCGAGCTCGGCACTGCGTTTCAGATCATCGACGATGTGCTGGACTTCAGCGGCGATGCTCAGCAGATGGGCAAGAACCTCGGCGACGACCTGGCGGAAGGCAAATTCACCCTGCCCGTGCTGCACGCGCTGCAGCATGCCGCGGGCGACGACAGCCGGCGCCTGCGCGATATCATCACCACCAAGGACCGCGGCCGTACCGGCGAGCTGGTCGACATCCTCAACACCAGCGGCTCTCTGGACTACGCGCGCAACCAGGCCAACCTGCATGCCGAGCGCGCTCGCCAGCAGCTCGAGCAGTTGCCCGCCAACGATTTTCAGGCGGCGCTGGAGCGCCTGGCGCGCATCGCCGTCGAAAGGTCACACTGAGGGCCGCGGTTATCTCTCACGCCGCCAGTGACTCCGCTCACTATATGGGCAATTCGTCTATTGCCGCGCTAGTCACCGCTCGGGCCCGTCCATACACTGACCCCAATCCGAACCGTCCGGAGCAGGACCGTGAATACCCAGACAGCAATTGCCTCACTGAAGCACCTGACCGCCATA
>JAVEVZ010000018.1:0-18354 GCA_034004805.1 Spongiibacteraceae bacterium
ACTGTCGCCGGCGGCGGGCAGTTCCGGCATGACGTCGGTATCGACTCCCGCAGCGACCTGCCAGGCCTTGAGCCGATCGCGCACCTCCACCAGCAGGCGCACCGCGGTCTTCTTGCCAACGCCGGGAATGCGCACCAGGGTTGCGCTGTCGGCGTCGCGTACACAGCGCACAAAGCCATCCACGTCCATGCTCGACAATATGCCCAGGGCCAGCCTGGGCCCCACGCCGTTGACCTTGATCAGGAGCCGGAACAACTCGCGCTCGCGCTGCGTGGCAAAGCCGAACAGCTGCTGGGCATCCTCGCGCACGCTGAAGTGGGTAAACAGCGTGACGGTCTGCCCCAGCGCGGGCAACTGGTACACCGTGCTCATGGGCACCTGCACTTCATAGCCCACCCCCTGCACGTCGATCAACAGCTCGGGGGCGCGCCTTTCCAGCAGCACCCCCTGGATACGTCCAATCATTCAGCCTGTTCCTTTAGAGTCTGCCAGGAGACAACGCAACCTGCAGCCGACGGTCTCATCTACTGGGTGTTTTGCTCGTCAAGCCAGGCGCCCCCGCCGCATCCGACCGCGCGGTGGTTGCTTGAGGCCGATCATATTCACCATGCCCTGCCGGGTATGCGCATGGCACAGGGCGCAGGCCAGCGCGTCCGCGGCGTCCTCCTGGGGCGCCTCCGGCAGGCGCAGAAGGATCCTGACCATGTGCTGCACCTGGACCTTGTCGGCGGCGCCGGTACCCACTACCGCCTGCTTGACCTGGCGAGCCGTGTATTCCGCGACGTCCAGGCCATTGCTGGCGCAGGCTACCACAGCGGCACCGCGCGCCTGGCCCAGTTTGAGGGCGGAGCCCGCGCTCTTGGCCATAAACACTTCCTCCACCGCCACAAACTGCGGTGAATAGCGATGCACGATTTCGGAAATGCTGTCGAAGATGATGCGCAGCCGCTCGGGCAGCGGGCCGTCGGGCAGGCGGATCACCCCGCTGGCCACGTACTCGTGCCGGTTGCCGTCGGCATTGACAATGCCAAAGCCGGTCTTGCGCGAGCCGGGATCGATGCCGAGTATCAGGGCCATGGGCCACCTGTGAGTAGGCGTAGTCGGTCGAGGTCCTGCCGGCAGGGGCCTGGGCCCTGCAGAGCAATGCCGGCCAGTATGCCAGATCGCGGAGCCCCCCCTGAAGCGCTGCTTTGCGCTTCGAGCGCCCCCGGGCGGCGACTCAGCCCGTCAACTGCTCGTAGGCCTCGGCGGCGATATCGGCGTTGGAGTAGACATTCTGTACGTCGTCCAGGTCTTCCAGCGCATCCAGCAGCCCCAGCACTGTTACCGCCTCATCGCCCTCCACGGGCACGGTCGTCGCCGGAATCATGCTGACCTCACTGTCGGCAGGCTCGAGCCCGGCCGCGATCAGGGCCTCCTTGACCGCGGACACATCCTCCCAGGCGGTAAGGACATCGATGGAGCCATCGTCGTTGCTGACAATGTCCTCGGCGCCGGCGTCCAGTGCCGCCTCCATCACTGCCTCTTCGCTCACCCCCGGCGCAAAGCTGATCTGGCCGCGGCGGGTAAACAGGTAGGCCACCGAGCCGTCGGTGCCGAGGTTGCCGCCGCGCTTGGCGAACGCATGGCGCACTTCCGCGACCGTGCGGTTGCGGTTGTCGGTCATGGCCTCGATCAGTATGGCCACCCCGCCCGGCGCATAGCCTTCGTAGGTGAGCTCTTCCATATTGTCTTCGTTGCCACCACCCGCACCGCGGGCGATGGCGTTGTCGATGGTGTCGCGCTTCATGTTGACAGCCAGCGCCTTGTCGATGATCGCCCGCAAGCGCGGGTTGTCCTCAGGCGCGCCGCCGCTCTTGGCGGCGACGGTGATCTCGCGTATCAACTTGGTAAATATCTTGCCGCGCTTGGCGTCCTGAGCCGCTTTGCGGTGCTTGATGTTGGCCCATTTGCTGTGTCCAGCCATACCCTGTCACTCCACCTCGCTCAGTCCTGCGCGGGCGCTTCGACGTCGCGCAAACGAATATTCAAGTCACGCAGCTGCGCATTCTCCACCGCGCCGGGCGCATCCGTCATGGCGCAATGCGCAGTCTGGGTTTTGGGGAAGGCGATGACATCGCGGATCGACTTCGCACCGCTCATCAGCATCACCAGGCGGTCGAGGCCGAAGGCCAGCCCGCCATGGGGTGGTGCGCCGTACTTGAGCGCGTCCAGCAGAAACCCGAACTTTTCCTGCGCTTGAGCCTCGTCGATACCGAGGATACGGAACACGGTCTCCTGCATGGTGCGGTCATGGATACGGATGGAGCCGCCGCCCAGCTCCGTGCCGTTCAACACCATGTCATAGGCGTTGGACAGAGCCTCGCCCGGCGCCGCCTCCAGCGCCTCCGGGCTGCAGCTGGGCGAAGTAAAGGGATGGTGCAACGCAGTCCAGCGCCCGTCGGCGTCGGCCTCGAACATGGGGAAGTCCACTACCCACAGGGGTGCCCAGCTGCAGGTATGCAGGCCCAGGTCCTCGCCCAGGCGCAGGCGCAGTGCGCCCATGGCCTCGTTCACCACCTTGGCCTTGTCGGCGCCGAAGAACACGATATCGCCGTCGGCCACGTCGAGACGCTGCATCAGTTCCTGCACCACGGGCTCGGGCATAAACTTGATGATGGGCGACTGTAGGCCTTCCAGGCCCTTGGCCAGTTCGTTGACCTTGATCCACGCCAGACCCCGGGCGCCGTACAGCGCCACCAGCCGGGTGTAGTCGTTGTCGATCTGCTTGCGCGGGATCCTGCCGCCACCGCCCGGCACCTTGAGCGCCACGACCCGGCACTGGGGATCATTGGCAGGGCCGTTGAAGACCTTGAACTCGACGTTGCGCATCAGGTCGGCGATATCCACCAGTTCCAGCGGATTGCGCAGATCGGGCTTGTCGGAGCCAAAGCGGTGCATGGCCTCGCTGTAGGGCATGCGCGGGAACGCGCCCAGCTCCACCCCCAGCACCTCGCTGAACAGCTGGCGAATCATGGCCTCGGTAATCGCCATGATGTCGCCGGCTTCGACAAAAGAGGCCTCGATATCGATCTGGGTAAATTCGGGCTGACGATCGGCGCGCAGGTCCTCGTCGCGGAAACATTTGGCGATCTGGTAGTAGCGGTCCATGCCCGCCACCATCAGCAACTGCTTGAACAGCTGCGGCGACTGCGGCAGCGCAAAGAACTTGCCGGGGTGGGTGCGGCTGGGCACCAGGTAGTCGCGGGCGCCTTCCGGGGTCGCACGGGTCAGGATCGGGGTCTCGATATCGAGAAAGCCCGCGTCGTCCAGATAACGGCGAATACTGGACGTGATGCGCGCGCGCAGGCGCAGGCGGGCCTGCATTTCCGGGCGCCGCAGGTCCAGATAACGGTAATGCAGGCGCACTTCCTCGCCCACCGCCACATATTCGTCCAGCTGGAAAGGTGGCGTCGCGGCACTGTTGAGCACCTCCAGCTCCTTGCCCAGCACCTCGATGTCGCCGGTCGGCATATTGGGGTTGACGGTGTTGGCGGTACGCTCCCGCACGCGCCCGCGCACGCGCAACACGTACTCGCTGCGTACCCGGTCCGCGCGCTGGAAGTGCTCGGCGGTGTCGGGATCAAAGACCACCTGAACGATGCCATCGCGGTCGCGCAGGTCCAGGAAAATCACCCCGCCGTGATCGCGGCGGCGGTCCACCCAACCGCACAATTCGATTTCCTGACCCACCTGCTCGCGGCGCAAGCTGCCGCAATAATGACTACGCATGGTTAACCTACTGATATTGAATAAAAGGCCCGGGGGCCGCTCAAGACGCCGCCCCTGGTGTCGCGGCCGCGTTACTGGCAGATGCTGCAGCGCTGGAACCACCGCCCGATGCCGGCGCGCCGCCGTCACCACCGCTACCACTGTTAGCGCTGCCGCCCGCCGACTCGCCCGCCAGGTTGCGCTTGGCCGAGGACTTGAAGTCGGTCTCGTACCAGCCGCCGCCCTTCAACCGGAAGCCCGCAGCCGAGATGCACTTGCGCAGCGCCGGCCTGGCGCACTCGGGACACTCCACCAGAGGCGCGTCACTGATCTTCTGCAAAGCTTCGAGGTGATGCCCGCAGGCGTCACACTGATACTCATATATCGGCATGCTGTCCTCCACACACCAAACCGGGGCGCTGCCCCCACACACCGGACCCTGGCAACCAGCAGCGGGCCGGAACAAAGCGCGGGATTATACTGCATCGGCCCGCGGCTATATATGCCGGCGCACCGCGAGATGGACAGCGACAACAGACAAGAAGAATGGGGGGCTGCGGCGGGCCAGAGACCCGGACAAGAAAGGCATGCGGCCGGCACACTTACCGCCAGGTTCCGGCAACGCCTACACCTGATGCAAAAACGCCCCCAGGCTGCGGCATGCGGCCTGAGGGCGGCGTAGCTGGCAGTCGGCGACCTGGAAACCAGCGAAGAGCTAGCGCGATCCTGCGCCCTTCGACAGCGGCCAACGGCTGCTTAGCCGGCGTAGCTCTTGAGCTTCTTCAACGGACGCACCTTGACGGCGATGCTGGCCGGCTTGGCCTTGAACACCGTTTCTTCCCCGGTAAACGGGTTGACGCCTTTGCGGGCCTTGCGGGCAGGCTTCTTCACGGTGGTGATTTTCATCAGCCCGGGCACGGTGAACTCGCCGCGCCCACCCTTCTTGACGCTGCGCTCAATCAGCAGTTCCAGCTCTTCCATCACCGAGGCGACCTGCTTGCGGTTCAGGCCGGTATTCGTGGCAATCTCATTGAGAATCTGGCTCTTGGTCAGGTTCTCCTTGATCGCCGTGGTCACGCGCTTGACGGGCGCAGACTTGGCCACCGCCTTCTTGGCAGGGGCTTTCTTGGCCGCCACAGTCTTGGCCGCTGTCTTCTTGGCCACAACCTTCTTGGCCGGGGCCTTCTTTGTCACCGCTTTCTTTGCAGCACCTTTGGACTTCGGAGCAGCCTTTTTAGTCGCCATCGTTTTGATTCCTGTCTGGTTCAGTGAGTCAGTGATCCACCCGATTTGAGCGCCGCTCCCGCATGCTTGAACGCCTGTTGGCGAAGCATCTACATGACCGGCCCAACGCCTGCGCAAGATATAGTCGAAGGTTTTCTGCAATACAAGCGTTTTTGCATTTTGCAAGCTAAAAAACAGCTGTTTTTGCCGGACCTACGCCGTGCAAGCTCTGAAAAACCCAGCGCGCGAAGGTTGGCCAGTGCGCCCGCAGCGCCAGTACAAAACGCAGGAAACGATTTTTATACGTGAATAAACCGGCATTCCGAATGCTGGCGGTCGCCCCGAGTCTCGCGCGCAGCGATACCTCAGGGCCTCATTTATACTGCGCCAGTCAGGCCCAACATGCTGCGCAGGGACTGGACACGCTGCTCGTTTTCCTCAGCGCTGTAGGGAATCGACGGCAGCGCACCCCAGACCGGGCGCGGCCAGGCTGCGTCGTCGGAGCGGCGGACGATATGGTGTATGTGCAACTGCGGAACCTGGTTTCCCAGCGCAGCCACATTGCATTTCTCACCGGAAAACAGCCGCATCATGCCCTCCGCCAGCCGGCAGGACTCTGCCATCAGCTGGCCGCGATCCGCCGCATCCAGCTCGTAAATCTCGCGCAGATCAGCGCGCCGCGGCACCAGAATCACCCACGGGTATTGGCTGTCGTTCATCAGCAACACACGACACAGGGGCAGATCGCCCAGGATCACGCAATCGGCAGCCAGACGAGGATGCAGGGTAAAAGGCTGGGCTGACATAGCGCCTCCGCTGTACGCCACCAAATGGGAAAGCGTAAAATGCCGTGATTTTAGGCTCCCGAACCGAGACGATACAATGCGCGCCAGCCAGTTTCTGATCGCCACGCTCAAGGAAACCCCCGCCGATGCAGAGGTCATCAGCCACCAGCTGATGCTGCGTGCCGGGATGATACGCAGGCTCGCGTCAGGACTTTACACCTGGCTGCCCATGGGCCTGAGGGTACTGCGCAAGGTCGAGGCCATCGTCCGCCAGGAGATGGACCGCAGCGGCGCCCAGGAGGTATTGATGCCGGTGGTCCAGCCGGCCGAGCTGTGGCAGGAATCCGCGCGCTGGGAGAAGTACGGCCCCGAACTGCTGCGCATTCAGGATCGTCACCAGCGCAGCTTCTGTCTGGGCCCCACCCACGAGGAGGTGATTACCGACCTGATCCGCAACGAGATCAAGAGCTATCGCCAGCTGCCGGCAAACTTCTACCAGATACAAACCAAGTTCCGCGACGAGATACGGCCGCGCTTTGGCGTGATGCGCGCTCGCGAGTTCATCATGAAGGACGCCTATTCCTTCCACAATGACCAGGCCTCGCTGCAGGCCACCTACGACGCCATGCACGCCGCCTATACCCGGATATTCAGCCGCCTGGGGCTCAACTTTCGCGCGGTGATCGCCGACACGGGTTCGATCGGTGGCAGCGCGTCCCACGAGTTTCACGTGCTGGCCGACGCCGGGGAGGACGCTATCGCCTTTTCCGATACCAGCGATTTTGCCGCGAACATCGAGCTCGCCGAAGCCCTGGCGCCGAGCACGGCACGCCCTGCTCCCACCGAAGCCATGCGCGAAGTCGCGACTCCCGGGCAGCACACCATTGCAGAGGTCAGCCAGTTTCTGAGCGTCGACCCGCACAAGGTGGTAAAGACGCTGGTCGTGGAGGCCGACAGCGACGGTGGCGGACTGATAGCCCTGGTGCTGCGCGGTGATCATGAGCTCAATGCCATCAAGGCCGAAAAGCTGTCGGGCGTAAAAGCACCATTGACGTTTGCCAGCGCGCAACAGGTCGAGCAGGCTATCGGCTGCCAGACCGGTTCCATTGGCCCTGTTGCTCTGAATATTCCGGTTATCGTGGACCGCAGCGCAGCCCGGCTGGCCGACTTTATCTGCGGTGCCAATCGGGACGGGGTCCATCTGCGCGGCGTCAACTGGGAGCGCGACCTGCCCCTGAATCGGGTCGAGGACTTGCGCAATGTGCGCGAAGGCGACCCCAGCCCCGACGGCCACGGCCGGTTGTCCATCATGCGCGGCATCGAAGTGGGCCATATCTTCCAACTGGGCACCACTTATTCCGAGGCGCTGAACGCCCGCGTGCTCAACGAGCAGGGGCAGGAGCAGGTCATGGTCATGGGCTGCTACGGCATCGGCGTATCCCGGGTGGTCGCCGCCGCGATCGAACAGAACCACGATGCCAAAGGTATCATCTGGCCCGACAGCATTGCCCCGTTCCGGATCGCGATTGTGGCGCTGAATGCGCAGAAATCCGCAGATGTGCGCGATTGCGCAGAACGCCTGTACGCAGAGCTGAAAGCCCTTGGCTATGATGTGCTGCTGGATGACCGCGACGAGCGCCCCGGCGTCAAGTTCGCCGATATGGAGCTGCTGGGCATTCCCCACCGCATCGTGGTGGGCGATCGCGGCCTGAAAAACAACACCCTGGAGTACAAGGGACGACGTGACGCAGAGGTTACCGACATTGCGGCAGACTCAGCGCTGGATTTTGTCCGCGAGCACATTCCGCTGGATTGCTAGTGCAGCGCTGACGCTGGCCCTCTGCACCGCCACCTCGGCCGATCCCGGCGCGGCGGATGCAGAGCACGAGCGCTTGCGCGCATTTCTGTACGAAACCATTTCCGAGGCCGACAGTTTCGCCGACCGCTTCGACGCGGAAGTCTGGCTGGTGGATATGTCCAGCCGGCTGCAACGCTTTATGGACGATCCGCGCGAACGCCTGGAGCTGCTCAAGGCGGTACACCGCGAGGCGCGACGCGCCAATCTGAAACCGGATCTGGTGCTGGCCGTGATAGAGGTAGAAAGCCGCTTCGATCGCTACGCAGTATCGCGGGTGGGGGCCCAGGGCCTGATGCAGGTCATGCCCTTCTGGAAACAGGAAATCGGCCGTCCCGACGACAACCTCACCGACCTCAACACCAACCTGCGCTATGGCTGCCGGATTCTGCAGTTTTATATGCAGCGCGAGGACGGCAGTTGGATGGAAGCGCTGGCGCGCTACAACGGCAGTTACGGCAAGTACTGGTATCCGGAGCGGGTAATGAACGCGTGGCGCGACCGCTGGTATGCGGGGGAACTGTAGGGAACGGCCCAGGGGCAGCCGGCTTGTGCAGGATTGTGAGGCCAGCGTGTCAGCTGGACAACGGCCCGGCAGGACCGGAGCCCGATGCCGCAAAGCCCGCACCCGGTCGCAGCAAACTATTGATAGCGGGCCGGCTAGAGCAAGCCATAAGTCTTCAGCGTTTCGGCAAGCCGCTCAGCATCGACCGGCTTGCGCACAAAGCCCAGTGCGCCCAACTTCATGACCCGCTCGCGGGCTTCAGCCTGCACATCGGCGGAGATTACGATGATCATGGATTTAAGGCCTTCCTCACGCACCCGCTCCAACAACTGATAACCGTCCATCACCGGCATGGTCAGGTCGAGGAATACGATCTCCCCCTTGCCGGCGCGTATCGACTCCAGGCCCTGCTGGCCGTTTTCCGCATAGGTGACAGCGACGTCCCAATCGGGCGGCAGGGCGCGGCTGACCTGCTTGCGCGCCATACTGGAATCGTCGCATATCAGCAAAGGAATGCTCATGGACTGCCAAAATCCTTGCTTCTACAATGACTTGGCCAAGTATAGCCGCAGCCTGCCGGGCCGCGATACCACTCTCCGACAAGGGGACTACGCCGATGGATTTCAACACCCTGCTGCTGATCGCCATCATCTGGCTGCTGTGGAGAATTCACCAGGGCCTCAACGAAGCCAATGACCGCCAGCGCAGCGTCAGCAATCTGCTGCAGCAGCTCGGCGCCAGCCTGGCTGAGCGCCAAAGCCCGGCGCCGGATCCGGAGCCCGGATCAAGGCGCCGCAACACGGGCAGCAAACCATAGGCTTGCGGCACCGGCTTCCGAGGTTCCTTAACTAACCGGTATCCGCACCGGCAATCAGCAGCCCGTCCGCAGATGATCTGGCGCTGTTCCAGTGCTCCAGCAGCGCGGCCAGCACACTGGCCTGCTGATGCAACGCCTGCAATTCGGCAATACCGCCGCGTGCACCCGAAAAAACCGGCACACGGCGCAAGTCCGCCACCAGCGGGTGCCCGGGTGACGCCATGCGATTGACCTCCAACCGCCAGCGAATACTGTGCACCATGGTGCGGTAGAACTGCAGCTTGGTGCTTAAACGCAGGCTGTGAAAGTCCATCAGTGCGCCAAAGGGCTTGAAGTCACAGGCGAACAGTTGCGCGCCACGCTCATCGCTATCAGCCGCTACGGTGGCCTTGCGCTGCTGCTCACTGATCAACGCCAGGTCACCAAACAGCTCTCCGGGAGTTATGTGATTGATAACGGCGCTGGGCAGTGGCTGGTCGGCATACACATTGAGGCGCCCGCGGATCAGGAAATAAAGCCAGCTGCCCTGCTCACCGCGCCGCATAATGACTTCGCCGGGCGCCAGATCGACCAGGCAGCAATAGGTCATCAGCAGCTGAAACTGTTCGGGGTCACTCGCCCTCAGCTCGCGCACAAATGGAATACGCTGGACAAGTTTATCCAGCCCGCTGCCCAGCTCCCGCAGTTCTCTAATCTTCATGAAATTCCACACTGGCCCTGACTGCCCGATAGCACAGCCCGGGCGCGGCTCTACTATAGCTCAGCCTCACCGACGGCAACATGCGACATGTGTCGGCGGGGGCCGCGCGCGAGTCGATAACACGCCAACTTTGGGCATTGCCGGAATCTCAACTATTCTGAGGCTGCGTGACGGTGACGCGGAGCTGCAACACAACTTCATCAGGGAGCCTCTGAGCAAGGCTCTCTAAAAGCAGCGCCCGGCCAGCAATGGCTTATAAATAACAAGGGAACGCAGTTGCGCCGCAGTTTCCGGACCGTTGCCCCAGATTGATGAGACGCAGATCACAATTCGTATACGCACCCTGCGCCACGGACACGGGAAGCCGCTCACAGCCTCTGGCAACGGCACGCATCAGGAATCTCTTGACTATTATTAAGGCCGGTATCGGCCAATACGGGACACGATGGTTGCTATGAGCACGTTTGCGCGAAACCTCAGCTTTGGTTTGTTGCTGTCCATCACAACCCTGGTGGTTGCGGATGATCTGCAGCTCAACGGCATCGGCAGCTTCGAGCAGCTACGCAAGGAATATTATATCGGCGGCCTTTATCTGCCGACGCTGAACAGTGAGCCCGTCATCGTCGAGGCCATGGACGGCCCCAAGCGCATGGAGCTTCGCATCACTGCAGACCGCTGGACAGCGCGGCGCTTCGCACAGTGGTGCAATCAGTCCGTCCCGATCAACAATGGACCCGCGGCGCTGGGTCAGCACGCCGATGACCTGCTGGCGCTGACCAATGCCGTGCAGGGCGACCTCCTCAACGGCGATATTCTCGCCATTGAACAGACAGCCAGTGGCAGCTCGCGGATCACACTCAACGGCAACACTCTGCTGCAAACCTCAAACAAGGGCCTGTTCGAGTTACTGCTCAACACGTGGATAGGCGCTATACCGCCATCCTCGGGGTTCAAGCAGGGGATATTGCAGCTGCCCACCGACAGTGATGGCACTGCCCTGCTGACCCGCTACGAGGACGTCAGCCCCACGGCCGCGCGGCGCAAGGAAACCGCCCAGTGGACGACGCGCGACGCAGAGCCAGCGGCCGTCGCGGCCTCGGCAACCGCTGTCGCTGCCGTTGCTGCAGCACAGGACCGTGCCGGGAGCGCACTGCCGCCTCCCGGTGGCGACACCGTGGTCCGCGCCAGAGTCAGCGAAACACCCAAAGCGACGCCCAGCCGCGAGGTGGTCACCACTCGGTCCAGCCAGGCTGCGCTACAGGCACCCGATATCCAGTTGGACAAGCCCAAGCTGTTGGCCACCGCAGAGACTGCTGCGGTCGCCCAGGCTGCATCTCGACCGCCGGCCGCCCAGCCGAAGCCCGAGCCAACGCCGGAGCCTGAATCAGAACCCAAACCTGAACCTAAGCCTGATGCCAGGCCAGCCCCCGCCGCGGCGCCCGCGCCCGCTGCGCAAGCCGAGGACGAAGATGATGAACAGGACGGCCTGTTGATGGCTTACCGGTCCAACATCATGAAGCTGACCTACCTCAATACTCAGTACCCCAAACGCGCCCTGGATCTACGCCAGGAAGGCCTGGTGGTGATCAACCTGAAATTGAGCCGCAACGGCAAGATTCTGGACCTGAGCTTCGCGCAGGAGGCAAAATATGGCGCGCTGAACACCGCCGCCGAGCGCGCCATCAAGCGTTCGGAGCCCTACCCCGAGGCGCCCAGCAGTTTGAAGGGCAACACTATCGAACTCGAGTTGCCTTTCAACTTCAAGCTCTGAGTCCGCGTGATGCCGGTATGCGCCACGGCGCATTGCCGGCATAATCGCGGCATGCAACCAATAGACAGACTCCACTTCGACAACAGCTACGCACGCCTCCCGTCGGATTTCTACAGCCGCCAGCCGCCCGCGGGACTCGCGTCCCCGCGACTGGTGTCCGCCAATCCCGCGGTGGCGGCGCTGCTGGATCTCGACCCCAGCGCCTTCGACGATCCGCGCTTTGTGCAGTGGTTCAGCGGCAACGGCACGCCGCCGGGCGCGGAGCCGCTGGCCATGGTTTATTCCGGCCACCAGTTCGGCGTCTACAATCCGCAGTTGGGCGACGGCCGGGGCCTGCTGCTGGGCGAAGTGGTCAGCCCCCGGCACGGCCGCTGGGATCTGCACCTGAAAGGGGCCGGCCAGACGCCGTATTCCCGCTTTGGCGACGGCCGCGCCGTGCTGCGCTCCAGTATCCGCGAGTACCTGTGCTCCGAGGCCATGGCCGGCCTCGGCATCCCCACCACCCGCGCTCTGTGTGTGATCGCCAGTGACACGCCGGTGTACCGCGAAACCCCGGAGCGCGGCGCCACCCTGCTGCGGGTTGCCCGCTCCCATGTTCGCTTCGGTCACTTCGAATACTTTCACTACACAAACCGGCCGGAACTGGTCAAAACCCTTGCCGATTATGTGATCCAGCGGCACTTCGAGCAGCTGGCTGCGCTGCCTGAAACACAACGCTACCAGGCCCTGCTTACCCAGGTTTCCGCGCGCACCGGCAGCCTTATCGGCGCCTGGCAGGCCGAAGGCTTCGCCCACGGCGTGCTGAACAGCGACAATATGTCCATCGTCGGCGAGACACTGGATTACGGGCCCTTTGCCTTTCTGGACGCCTTCGATCCGCACTTTATCTGCAACCACTCGGACCACGGCGGCCGCTACGCCTTCAGCCGCCAGCCGGGCATCGGACTGTGGAACCTCAACGCACTGGCTCACGCCCTGTCATCGCTGATCGACGAAGACGGCATCAGGGACGCGTTGCGGGCTTATGAACCTGCACTGCTGGCAAGCTACCATGAGCGCATGCGGCGCAAGCTGGGGATAGACCGGTGGCAGGAAGACGACAGCGAGCTATTGGGGGAACTGCTGGGCCTGATGGCCACCGAAGCCCAGGATTACAGCCTGAGTTTCCGGCGCCTGGCCCAGGCGGACACCGACGCATTCCGCAATCGATTTGTAGACCGCCCCGCCATCGATGCCTGGTTGACCAGGTACAAGCAACGACTTGCGCTGAACGCGTCAAGCACCGAGGCGCGACTGGCAACCATGCGTGCGGCCAGCCCCAAGTTTATTCTGCGCAATTATCTGGCCCAGACCGCGATCAGCAACGCCGAACAGGACACCGATTTCAGCACCGTGAACGACTTGCTCAAGGTGCTGCAGACGCCCTTCGCCGAGCACACGGCACTCGAACACTATGCACAGGAACCGCCCGACTGGGGCAGGCACCTGGAGATCAGCTGCTCATCCTGACGGCGCATCGCGCTACACGCCAATGCTGCCCAGCATCGCCATGACGCGACGCAGCACACCGACCACTGTGGGATACTCGGCCTCGAGCAGGGATACCGTGGATTCCACCTGGTTGACCAGGCTGTCCGTCGGCTGCGCCACATCGGGATCGGCCAGTTCCGCTTCGATCTGGTCCAGGAGACCACTCAACTGGGCCTTCTTGGTATCGCTGGCATCAAGGCCGGCGATCTCCTTCTGAAGTACCCGCAGTTGCTCCCGAAGTTCGCGCTCGCTCATGACCTGACTCCCCAATTCAACTGCCGGTGATAGTACCAGCACTGCGGACGCCCTGCTAAACCCGTGACGATAATGCAACGGACCTTGCACATGGCCGGATTCCCCAGGAATTGCGACAATGCACCCCCTAAGCCCAGTGGTAACGAGGCCCGAATCATGGCGGATCACAGTGTACTCAACCCCCTCTACGGCACGGGGCGGTACCGGCGCGCCATCCTGCTCGGCAAGGTGCCCGGCGCAGTGAGTGCCGCGCTCGAGGACTGCAATCACGGCTTCACCCTGACGCTGGAACACAATGGCGCGGCGGTCACGGCAGTGCGTGCCGAAACCCACCGCGCCCCCTTGACCACCTGCGTCGACGCACCCCAGGCGCTCGACGCCCTGGTGGGCTTTCCGCTGGACGGCTCTGCATCGGATTTCCGCACACGGGCCAAGCCCACCAGCCAGTGCACACATTTGTTCGACCTCGCGAGCCTGGCACTGGCCCACGCCCGGCGCGGCGAGCGCGAGCGGCGCTACGACGTTGTGGTAGAGGACGCGGTCGATGGCCTGTCGCGGATGTCAGTGCAGCGCAACGGCACCCCGCTGCTGGAATGGCTGGCCACCGAACAGCACACTCTGGTCGAGCCCGATGGCCTGGCCGGGCGCCCCATCATGAGCGGCTTTCACGCCTGGGCCTCATCGCACTACAGCGGCGACGCGTTCGAGGCGGCCGTGGTGCTGCAGCGGGGCTACTTCGTCGCCCAGGCAAGGCGATTCAATATCGAAGCCAACGCCGGGCAGCCGGCCCTGGGTAACGGCATGCGCGGCGGCGTCTGTTATTCCTATAACCAGCCGGCGATTGCCCACGCCTACCACTGCGCCGATTCCGCGCGGGATTTCAGCGACTGTCCCGAGCAGTTGTTGAAATTTCTTTAGGGGGCTCCTGAGGAAGGTAGCGGACGGGTGGCCCGCTGGACCACCGAACATAACGACAGCATCAAGCGGCGCAGGGCATCAGCCCGCGCCGTCAAAAAAGTCCTTGAAGCCGGATGGCGTGTGGCGGCCGATAACCAGGTTTTCCAGTGTGCCCATGCCTGTCCGGTCACCCATGGTGGCGCGCACCACCTGCTGTACATGGATAAACGGATACTCCAGCGGGTTGACCGCATTGAGGTCCCACTCCTCGTAACCTGTCTCCAACTCGCCTTTCCAGAAACCGTGGCCCCACTCGGTGTGGGTATAGCCGATGCCCAGCATATGAAAGCGCTGCAGCGGCTCCATGCTGATTTCATAGTGCTGCGCGTTGTCGCCACGAAACTGCATGGCCGCGCGCGCGGGCCGGCGCGTACCCTTGACCCAGTCAACCTGGTGCGCAACGTCCAGCATGCGCACCAGCCCCGGCGCGCCCTCGCGGGGAATATCCTCCGGCCTATCGTACAGCGGCAACAGATCGGCGCTGACCTGGGTCGGCCGGCCTTCGCGGTCCTCAAAGCTGCCCATGTGGGTGCAGACATCGCCGAAGTTGATGGGATTCCATATCCAGTACACCCCCGGCTCCGCATTCATCAGGCCGGGCGCACCGCCCTGGGGTTCACCCACCGGCCGCACCCCCCAGGACCGGTCACGGGTGCCATAGGCGCGGCTGACCTCGTGGCGCTTGCCATTGACAGTAAAATGCCCCTGCCAGTACCCCATCTGGGTAAAGCGCGAGTTGTGCATGATCAGGTGGCCGTCGTCGTACAGAACATTCTGTGGCTCCTCGTGCGGCACGCTCGCCGCGGTGAACACGAGATCACAGCTGATGCCGTGTTCATTGGGGGCGAGACTGACCCGCACACGCCGCAGGGGCTCGAGCACTTCAATCGCCAGCGGCCCGACCGCAGTGTCGCGGCGATCCTTGGGGGCGCGCCGCGAGCCGTGAAAGGCCACCTGACGGTCGCCCATCGCCACTGAAAAGTGGCCGTCCATCACCCGCCGGTTGGGGTAGAGTCCCAGCCCGACGCCGAACAGATAGCTGCCCTTGTCGTCGAAGCCATTGAACCAATAGCGATCATAGAAATTGCGATCACTCTGAGCCGGCTCGGCGATGGGCTGAGCGGTCTGGTGTACGCAATAATCGTCAAAGCTGGTAATCACAAAAGGCCTCCAGGCGACGCATCAATCGGCGTGGGTATCAAGCAGCAGCTGCTTGCTATACGATCGGATAGTGCCGTGGAGTCTACTGCCTGACCAGAGGCTTGCCAAGACACCCGGCGCCCGCGCCGCAGCGTCGACATGACACAGGCGGCGGGGCACATGGCGCAGGCATGATGCGGGATGCGGTGTGGTAAATGTCCCGCGACTTAAGCCTGAACAGGCTTCGACGCAATCTTCCAGTCTGCCGGCAGCGGCGAAATGATCTCCAGCAGCCGCTCATAGCCCGAGTACGCAATCAGCCACTTGCCGCCCTGCTTCACGTAGCGGTCCTCGTAGAGCGCAGAGCCCTGGAATACGGTTTTTTCCTCTTCGTTGATAAAGATATCGTGGAGATACCAGATACCGGTGGCGGTGTCGCCGGAGACTTCGATTTCCGGGTGGTTACCGTGGTGCATGCCGTACTTGGTGGTGGTGAACGCGTTGCGGTAGAACTCTTCCAGCTTGGGCCAACCCTGGATTTCGATCTCATAGGTCGGGCTTTTGAAGTGCACCTTGGCATCGTCGGTAAACACCGTCCTGAACCGCTCCAGATCACAGGTGTCGAGAAAACGGAAATAACGTCCCTTGAGCTGCTTGATCAGCTCGATGGCTTCCAGGTCCAGCATGGTGCATACCTCGGTGATGACATGAACCCGCGACTGTACCCCGAGCGCCATGGCGGCAAAAGCGCACTGCTCCTGCGCTGGTCTGGCATGCTGAGCCGCGCCGCAAATCCCTTGCTGCGGCCGCGGCGTTATTGCTGGCCGCACCGCCTCCGCTTGCCAGGGATACCGGTAACGGGGTATAAAGTGGCCATAAATAAGCTACAAACTAATAGTTGGTAGCGTTTTTACTGGCCCAGCGTCAACCCGCGCCCCGGAGGTCTACCATGTCCGCAGTACAGACGCCGCAACCCGCCTATGTCTCCGCCAAGGACAATAAACGGCTGGACCACCTGCCGGGCAGCTACGGCCCGCCGCTGATTGGCCACACCTTCAAGTTTCTGATCAACCCCTACGGGGTGCTGGACGAGATCTACAAGACCTATGGGCCCATCTCAAAAATCTCTCTGACTTTTCAGAAAATGCTGCTGGCCCTGGGGCCCGACTATATCAAGCTGCTGATGCTGGACCAGGAGCAGATCTTTTCGCCACGCATGGGCTACGACGGCCCGCTGGGCGACTTCTTCTCCGGTGGCCTTTTGATGCGTGATTTTGGCGAGCACAAAGTGCACCGCCGCATCATGCAGACCGCGTTCAAGACCCAGTCCATGCGCCAGTACATCGGCGAGATGCAGCCCATCATCGACACTCACCTCACGCAGTGGGGCAGCGCCGACAAGTTTCTCTACTACCCCAATATCAAGACCCTGCTGCTGGATGTGGGCGCAAAGGTTTTTCTTGGCCTGGATCTGGGCGGGCGTGAAACCCGCGAGATGAACAACGCGTTCCTCGACATGATGTCCGGCGCGCTGGCGCTGGTTCGCAAGGACTGGCCCGGGCTGCTCTATCGCAAGGGCATGAACGGCCGGCGCTGGCTGGAGCACTACTTTGCGGACCTGGTGTCCAAACGCCGGGACACCGATGGCACGGATATGGCGAGCTATTTTTCGAAGGAAACCGACGAGGACGGCCAGCTGTTTCCGGACAGCGTGGTCGCGGATCACCTGGTATTCCTGCTGCTGGCCGCCCACGACACGACGACCAGCGCCCTGACCATGGCCTCCTACCTGCTGGCCCATGACCAGACCTGGCAGGAGCGCCTGCGCCAACAGGTGCGCGACCTGGGCCGCGATATCACCTACGACGACCTGCCGGGCCTGACCGATATCGAAAACGTCTTCAAGGAAACCCTGCGCATGTATCCGGCAGTGCCGCAGATGATGCGTCGCACCATCCGCGATACCGAGATCGAGGGTTTCCAGGTGCCGGCGCACACCTTGATTCAGGTCTCGCCGCTGTATGTACACCGCATGGAAGAGTGGTGGACCAACCCCCACGCCTTCGACCCCGACCGGTTTGCACCGGGCCGCGAAGAACACAAGAAACATCCGTTTCAGTGGGCGCCGTTTGGCGGCGGTGCGCACAAGTGCATCGGCCTGCACTTTGCCGATATGTTGTTCAAGTGCGTGCTGGTCAAGACCCTAAGCCAGTATCGCTTCCGGTTTGTCGACGAGAGCCAGTATCCCGGCACGCTGCAATATTTCCCGTTTTCCAAACCGACGGACAATCTGCCCCTGGTCCTGGAAAAACTGTAAGCCTGCAAGAAAACGCGGCATTACAAACCGCGGCATTCTCCGATTACCCCCTGGCCGCCTAATCCGCGGCCTTTTTTATTACTTATCGTGTTCCTTTCCACTCATGCACGGTGCCAGCAAAGCTGCACCCAGGGTCGCGGGCGCCCGGCGGACTCGTGAATCTGAAATCGCGTCATGGCCGCATAAGGCACGGAGAAACGCGAGAACGATGTCAACGGCAGGTCCAGAAGCTGGCAGATCATCATGCGCACCACCGCGCCGTGACTCACCACCAGCAGGTGCTGACCCCGGTAGTCCTCCAGTAGCGCGTCCAGGCAGGGCAGCACGCGCTCACGAAAATCGGCAACGGGTTCGCCACCCGGCGGTGTCACTGCAAGCGGGGCATCCCAATAGAGACGCAGCAGATCCCCCTGCTCCGCCAGCACACTGGCCGTGGTGTTGCCCTCCCACTCCCCGAAATGAATTTCCCGCAAATCCTCCATGATCCGGTGCGGGCGCGCGACGCGCTCGGCGAGCTGTGCCGCAAACCGACGACAGCGCCGCATGGGTGAACTGACAATGGCCTCCCAACCCGTGAGGTCGGCGATCGCGGCGTGCATCTGCTCCCAACCCTCTGCGCTGAGCGCTACATCCGTGCTCCCGCGAAAGATCTCGCCGCCCTCGCAGGCGCCGTGGCGCAGCAGATCCAGCGTCGTTACCACAGATTCCGTCGACATCACGCACTCCAATAGCCGCGCACATGGATCAC
>JAVEVZ010000291.1:0-3810 GCA_034004805.1 Spongiibacteraceae bacterium
GGCACGCCAAACAACGCGAACATCTCCGGCAGCACCGCCAGCTCCGCGCCGTCCCGCGCTGCGCGGCGCAGCAGGCGCGCCGCGCTATCGAGGTTGGCATCCAGGTCTGCACCGGACACCATTTGCAGGGCTGCCACCCTAGCCCGGATCGTCATTGCGCTTCTCCCGTTGTGCCGCGCTGCCCTCGCCGGCGGAAAACACCCGCCGGAACTCGACCTTGGGGTCGCTGAGATCACCGCTGATGCGATATACCGCACTGGCCGCCTTGTCGACCTGATCCTTGAACAGCTTGCTGGCCACATACACGCCGGCGGCCACCGGCAGTCCCGCGGCCAGCGCCGCCACCCAGGGCAAGTTGCTGGCCACCGGCAGGGTTACCACCAGTTCCATGTCCACCCGGTCCGCCGCCAGATCCACCGTGCCGGTGCCGGTAAAGGCGCTGGACGGGCTCTCCACCACAAACGGCTCGGTGATTTTCAACACATTGTTGGCCAGGCGGAAGCCGCCGGTGGCGCGGTCGAAACTGATACCGCTTTTTACCACATCGGTGAAATCCAGCTGCAGGCGGCGCACGATATTGGCCAGGTTGAATACGCTGACCAGCTTGAGCGCGCCGGTGGCAGTTTCCGAGGTGCTCAGGAAACGGCCCTTGTCGGCGCTGAGCGCAATATCGGCCCGCAGGGTGGCGGTACTGATCTGGTCGGGCCGGCCCTGCCAGTGCGCGCGCAGGTCGATGTAGCCGCGGCGGCTCTCCACCGAGGGCTCGTAGCCCCAGCGGGCGAGTACCCGCTCCAGCCTGGCGTAGGCCAGCCGGCCGCGAAATGCACTGCCATCTGCGCCCAGCGCGCGACGCCAGCGCAGCTGCGCCGGGGCGCCGTCCAGCGGTTCGATGGCGATACCGCGCAGTGACCCGCTGAGCTGGTCCAGCACCAGTTCCTGCTCGCTGCTGAGCAGGCGAAACCCCACCGAGCCCAGCATGTCGTCCCCCAGCCACCACTGCGCGATATGCACGTCGATAGTCGGCCAGTCGCCAAATTTGAGCTCCGCCAGGCGATCCACGGCCCCGGGTGGCCCGTTGGCCGCGGCCGGGGTCTCGGCGTCGCTCGCCGGCGCCGGCAGATTGAGGCGACTGAGGCTGAGCTGCCAGGGCTGCTGTGCGTCTGCGGCGACGCGCAGCTCCCCCTCGAACAGCTCGCAGATCGCCGCCAGGCGCCAGTTGTCGCCCTGCTGCTCGCCGCTGAGCGCGACCGCGCCGAGGTCGTGGTCCAGGACCTGGACCCCCATGGCATTGAGCTGGCGCAGGCGCAGCGGCGGCAGATCCACCGCCGGCGCGTCGCCCGCTTGCTCCCGGTAGCGCGTCACCAGAGCCTGCCAGTCATCCAGCACCAGGGGCGGGATATGCCCGGTAACGGTGAACCAGCCGGACTCCAGCGCCGCGAACCCCGAGCCCTCGCCCAGCAGCCGCAGACGACCGCCCCGCGCACTGTCGGGCGCCATCACCAGCTCCAGCGCCGCCCAGTCTCCCAGCCGCGCGCTGAGCACGCCGTCCCGGGTACCCAGCGGCACCAGGGCGTCCAGCGCCAGCGGTGTCGCCGCGGCCTTGTGGTAGGGCGCCGGCAGCGCCAGTTCGACACCGACCAGGTCCGAGGACAGGCGCAGGCGGCTCGCGCCCCCACCCACGGTCAATTCGGCGTCCACCGCCGCCTGGCCACTGGCAAGGCCCAGGGCAGGCTGCCGGGCCCAGGTCTGGAGCGCGGCCATGTCGGCGCGGCCGGATACCTGCAGGCTGACGACCTCGTCCTTCTGGGTCAGCCGGGCGCGCAGGGGCTGGCCCAGAAAGCGCGCGCTCAGATTCTCTCCCGACAACCCCGTCGCCAGGTCGTAGTGCAACATGCCACTGAGCGCGTCGAAGTTGAGGTCGGCGCCGGGCAGCCGCAGTTGGCCCGGCCCCACATCCGCCGTCACTGAAATCGTCTGCGGCGCCCCGCCCCGCAGGGGAATGCCCAGGGCCAGGGCAACCCGGGCCTCGCCCCGCCACTGCCAGTCATCCAGCGCGTCGCCCAGGTGCTCTCTTACCGGCGTTTCGCGCAGGGCGCGCAGGACCTCGTCGTCCCGGGCCAGCAGTTCGCCCTCCACCCCCAGCAGGCCGTCCTGCAGGGTGACCCGGGTCGCACCGACCGCCACGTGGTCATAGATCCGCGCCGAGTCCACCACCACGTCCAGCGCCGTGTCGTCGAGTTGCACCCGGCCCCGGGCCGCTGTCAGCGCCGGCCAGTCGGGCTGGTACTTCAGCGCGCCGTTCTCGACGTCGACCAGCAGCTGAATCGTGCGCGCTTCATCAATGTCCCCGGCCAGCGCGCCGCGGTAGATAAAGCCCGCCTGGGGGACATCGCCGGCCTGGATGCTCGCCTCCAGCCAGTCCAGCAGTCCGGGGTCGAGAAAGTAGGGAATAAAACGGCCCCGATACTCGGCCCGGGAGTTGCGCAGGCCGACGCTGAGGTGCATCTGCGGGGCGTGGCCGGTGCCGTTTCGCGGCAGGTCCAGGCCCAGTACCGCGACTCCGCTGCCGTGGTCGGCCTCCACCGCTATGGGTCCGCTGCGCACCCGAATATGGTGGTCGTCGACCTGCCAGGCCAGCGCCGCGCGCAGGCGTTCGAACACCAGCGGCTGGTGGTAAACGGTGGGAAAATACAGCGTGATGGGCTGATCGCTGGCCAGACTGGCCCGGCCCTGGTGGGCGTCCAGCTCGATATAACCGTGGACGTTCTCCGCCCCCGGCGCGCCGTGCCAGGACTGGATAGCCACGCCCTGCAGTTCGGCGCGCAGGCGCCATTCGCCGGGGTCGCGGGACAGCGGCAACTCCACCCGCAGCCTGCCGAGCTGCCCGGCCGGCGCCAGCTCGGCGAGCACCTCATCGAGTGTTTCCGGCAACTCGCCACTGCTGCGCAGTGCAGCGGCGAGCGGCGCCAGGTCCAGAGCCGCCAGCGCCAGGGTGGCATGGTCGCCGGCGGCATCGCCACTGGCCTGCAGCTGCGTCAGGCGCAGATTCTGCTCGCCCCACTGCAGCGCCACCTCCGGCATCCAGGCCCGCCAGCCCGCGCCATCGCTGACGAAGCTGAAGCTGGCATCCAGCGCGCGGATACGGGGCAGCAGCCGGCCATCGCGGAATGCCAGCTGCAGGTCGGGTACGCGGAGCTCCGCACTGCCCGACGCCATGCGCCCGTCCCGCCAGTGCAACCACAGCGCGCCGTTGGTGATATCCCCCTCCAGCGGCGGCAGCGGCAATCCGGCGAGGGCTGCTGCCCAGGGCTCGACGGCGAGCCCGGTGAGGGCGGCGTGCAGATCGGCGCTGAAGTCAGCGTCGCCGGGCTCTCCCTCCGCTTCGGCAATCAGCACGAGGCTGCCCTCGCCGTTCTCCACCGCCAGCCGGCCCTGCAGGCGGCGGAAGCCGAAACTGTGGCGCAGACTCAGGGTCTCGCCGCGCAGCTGCAGCTGCTCGCCGTCAGCAAACTGCAGATGCAGTCCCGCGCCCGCGAAATCGGCCTCGTCGATCGCCGCCAGGGCCCGCGCCAGGCCGTCGACACCGATGCCGCCCCCGGCGCCACCGGGCGGATAGCCCTGCAGACCCCAGCGCCCCTGCGGGCCCTGGACCATGCGCAGCTCGAGGCCGTCCACCAGGGCGCGGCCGATATTCAGGCGCCGCTGCCACAGCGAGCTCAGCACATCGATCCGCACCTCCGCGCGGCGTGCGCGCAGGGCAAAGCTGTCGGGATCAGCGGGGTCCGCGAGCGCCACCCCCTCCAGGGTCAG
>JAVEVZ010000292.1:0-3804 GCA_034004805.1 Spongiibacteraceae bacterium
GCGTTCGAAGCTCGCTACCAGGGTCTCGGCCTCGTGGGCCAGCTGCCACTGACACGTGCCGTCGCTGGCGATATGAATCTGCCAGTCCACCCCCGGCGGCAGCGCGGGGGCGGTGGCCGCCAGGCTCAGGCGCAGGGGCAGGTCACCGGGGCTGGACAGCTGCTGGCGCAGGATCAGGTCACTGGCATAGCCCCCCGCCGCAGCCGCGGTCAGCCAGGGCGCCAGAGCCGCCTGCCAGGCGGAAAAATCCGCGGTCCAGTCGGGGACCAGTGGCAGCGGCAGCAGCTCGGAAAAATAGCCCGGCACTGAGTCGAGCACTGGGTCGGGCTGAACCTGCAGCCCCAGATGGCAGCGCTCGCGATCGTGCAGGCGCGCAATAAACAGGCCGTGGGCGGCGGCCAGCCAGGCCTGGGGCGCGGCGCGAAATGCCGCGTCGTCGGCCAGTGCGGCGGGCAGGCTCAGCTGCAGCGTACGCGGATCGGCATGACGTACCGCGCCCGGCAGGGGCCATGCCGCCGGCTCCAGCGCCGCCAGTGCCCGCTGCCAGCGCGGTTCATGGCGGGCGGTGGCGGCCAGTGCAGTGTCCACGGCATCGATCTGTGCTGCGGTCAGCGCCGGCAATATGTGGCCTGTTGCCAGTCCGCGTCGGGCCAGGTGCGCCGCCACATCCACCGGCTGCCCGCAGGCCTTGCGCAGCCCCTGCAGGCGCAGCGCCTGCTCGCCACAGGCGACGGTCAGGCTGTCGTGGCTCACCGCCAGCAACTCACCGGCGCGGCCGCTGGCCGTTTGCGGCTCGGCGTGCTGCACCATCAGCGGCGCGTCGCCCAGCCACAGCTTGGGCAGCGCCAGGGGGTTGGGATAATTGCCGTGGTCCAGTGCCCGCACCTGCGCCGCCAGCCTTGCCGCCGGCTGCGACCAGTCCAGGGTGGCGGCGGCAGTGGGGCGCTGGTCGCGGCGGTAGACGCTGCGCTCGGCAAAGGACTGGGGCTGGCCGCTCACATTGTCGGCAGCGATGGCCGCCAGCAGGGTGTCAAAGCCCGCCAGCCCCTCTTCGTAGCAGCGCGCATTGAGGGTGAACGCTGTGTCCTCTGCCTCGATGGCGAATTTACGCTGCACCAGGATCTCGCCGCGATCAGCGCCGCCCTCCATCCGGTGCCAGGTCACCCCGTATTCAGTTTCACCATTCCACAGCGCCCATACCGGCGTGTTGAGTCCGGCGTAACGCGGCAGGGGACCGTCGTGGAAGTTGGCGGTGTTACGGCCCAGCGCCAGTATCGGTTCCGGCAGCAATTGCAGCCAGGTGATGCTGAACAGCCAGTCGACAGCGCCGGGCGCGAACCGGGCCGGCAGTTCCCCGGCCTGCTGATGCCAGGGCAGGCCCTGCGCGGCACACCACTGCTGTACAGCAGGCGAGGGGCTGACGACGGCCTGCACCCGCCAGTCGGCGTCGAGCAGGCGCTGAATACACTGGATAAGCAGCGACTGCTCACCCAGCACGATACACGTTCTGGAATCCATGATGATCTCTCTGGTGACGGCAATCCTGTTGCCACCTGACTGACCGCTGAAACAGACTTTTTAATTTATGCGGACAGCCTGTGAGTGTATGCGCCGGCACGGTGTCAGTCCCGTGCTTCCGGCTCTCGCGGCGCGCTTCTCTCCTTTTGCTTTTTTACTTTTTTGCTTTTTACTTTTTGCCTCTCGATCTTCGCTGTTCGCGCTTGCCGGGCTACGCCGCTGCCCCTTCTGTTTTAAAGAGCTTGTGCGCGCCCCCACGCTGCTGCCCGGGCCTGTCAGCGCAAACCTCTCGCACAACCACCTGCCGGAGATCCGCGCACACTCCAGACCTGCGCGTCAGCGCACACCCTGTCCGATCAATATGACTTCGACGGTGCGTATCAGAATATAGAAATCGAAAAACAGGCTGTGGTTCTTGATGTAGTACAGATCGTACTGCAGTTTCTTCTCAGCGTCCTCTTCGGAGGCGCCATAGGGGTAGCACAGCTGGGCCCAGCCGGTAAGGCCCGGCTTGACGCGATGGCGCTCGTTGTAGAACGGGATGCTTCTGGCCAGGTTGTCGACAAACTCAGGGCGCTCCGGGCGCGGGCCGACAAAGCTCATCTCGCCGCGCAGGACGTTGAAAATCTGCGGCAGCTCATCAATGCGTGTCTGGCGGATAAAGCGCCCGACCAGGGTGATGCGGTCATCGTTCTGCCTGGCCCAGATCGCCTTGCCGCCGCGCTCCGCGTCCACCCGCATGCTGCGAAATTTGTGGACATTGAAAACCGCGCCGTTGAGACCGACCCGCGGCTGGTGGTAGAGCACCGGCGCCCGCCAGCCCTCTTCGAGCTTGATGGCCAGCACCGTCAACAGCATGATCGGCCAGCTGACCACCAGCAATAACAGACTGGCGAACACATCGAAGCCGCGCTCGCCGACATCCCGCCACCAGCTGAAGCGAAACCCCTCGGCGAATACCAGCCAGCCGGTGGATACCAGGCGGATATCCAGCCTGCGCCCCTCGCGCTCGTAGAAGGCCAGTTCGTCCAGTACGTCCACGCCCTTGAACTTGCAGTCCAGCAACTCGATTACCGGCAGACCGCCGTTGCCGTCGCCACTGCGGCGCTCGTCGACTGCGACCACAATTTCATCGACCCTGTGATCCGCGCAATACTCATGCAGAGCGCTGGCCGGCACGTCGATGACATTGCCCTCCACCGCGACCGGGCCGCCATGCTTCACAAAGCCGACAATTTCAAAATCGCGCTTGGTGGCCTTGCTGGTAAAGCTCGCCAGTAATTCGTTCATCATGCGCGCTGCGCGCACGCCACTGCCCAGCACCAGGACCCGGCGCCGCAGGCGCGCCGTATCGATCAACCGGTAGAACACGATGCGCACCGCCAGCAGCAGCAGTAGGGCAACGCCCACCGCCAGCGCCAGCACGCCACGCCCCAGAAACAGTTGCAGCGAGGGAATGAGATAGAGAAACACCGACACCAGAACAGCGCCCACCAGCGCGGAACTGACCACGGTGCGCAGCATCATGCCGGTGAGTCCCTCCCGGCCATAGGTGTTGTACACCCCCATGCTGAGGCTGCACACGATCATCACCAGGGCGAAAAAATGCGCGCGGGGCGCGAGGTCGGCAAACGCCACCGAGTCGAGATTGAAATTGTCGAAGCGCAGCGCAACACCAAAATAAACGGACGCGACGAACACACCGTATTCGACAACAATCAGAAACAGTACCGGCAGATAGAGGTGCTGGTTAAAGAGGCGAACGTGGGCCACGCGACTCACACTCCTTTGGGGGCGATACTTGGGGCGATACCCGGGTTGATACTCGGGCAGATATTTGCGTCGATCGCTGGATCGGTACAGAGCTGGGCCGGCACGCCGAGCCTTTGCGAAAGCCTGTTCATGGCAGGTCGTCGCGGTGTTTTTTGCGACGGCGGATTATCCCGATTCACCCGGCGCCTGTCCATCGGCGCTGGCCGGTCCGCGGAAAGCCTTATGACACCCATGAGAATCTTCTATACTGCCTGACCGGAAATATTTAGCGGTGCTTTTGCCTACAACGTCGATAGCAGCCCGTATAACTGTCTTGATCACTCTACTGATAACAACGACGCAGCGATGACCGCTCCCCTGGAACAACCCAGCCACTGCCAGGCGGCTTGGCGCGAGCTCGCAACCGCTGCCCGTCGCCCTGTCGACATGCGTGAGCTGTTCGCCGCCGACCCGCGGCGCGCCTATACGCTGCGCTGCGAAGCCGGCCCCCTGACCCTTCACTATAGCTGCAAC
>JAVEVZ010000293.1:0-3802 GCA_034004805.1 Spongiibacteraceae bacterium
GCTTTCGCGCAGCAGGGTGAGCGCAGCGTCGGCACAGGTTTCACCCAATGCACGGTCCGCCCGCCCCAGGCGCTCGATCTCGTTCTCGCCGGGTTGGCACAACGCCAGCAGTTCACTGCGTAACGATGCCGGCAGTGGAAAGGTTTTGGCGGCGAGCAGGAGAGGCGGCTGCGGGGTGAAATCCAGCAGTGCGACATCGATGCCATCCAGGCTGGTGCCGGACATCAGGCCAAGATAGAGCTGTGGCTGGTTCATGGTGCGCCCCAACAAAAAGTTTCGGGGAGAAGTTTCTGACATCACGCCAGCGACGGCCCGCAGGGTGGCCGCCATGAATGGCCGTCACAAAAAACCCGCGCCTGGGCGCGGGCTTGGGGTTGCAGTCGAGCGGATCAGAGCTTGGCCGAGTCGCCGGTGTTGCCGGCCGCGGCCAGACCGTTCTGGCTCAGGTAGCTGGCCAGTTGGGTCTGCAGGCCGCTGGTCTGCTCGCGGAAGCGCTTGCGGTCCTGCTCCGCCAGGGCTACCGCCTTGGGTAGCTGGTTGATGATCGTTGCCGGATTGCGGTGCACGCCACCGACCAGGAATTCGTAGTGCAGGTGCGGGCCGGTGGCATAACCGGTGGAGCCGACCCAGCCGATCACCTCGCGCTGGCGCACCCGCTCACCGACCCGTACCGCACGCTTCTGCAGGTGCAGGTATTTGGTCTGGTACTGCTGACCGTGCTGGATTACCACATAGTTGCCGTTCGGCTTGGTGAAGCCCGACTGCACCACGCGCCCGTCGCCGGCGGCGTAGACTGGTGTCCCGGTGGGAGCTGCATAGTCGACACCGCGATGGGGGCGGGTGACTTTCAGAATCGGGTGGAAGCGCTTCATGTTGAAACCGGAGGAGACGCGGGTGAAGTCGAGCGGTGCGCGCATGAACGCCTTGCGCATACTCACCCCTTCCGGCGAGAAGTAACCGACATCGCCGTTGGGGAACTCATAGCGATAGGCGGCATGGGTCTTTCCGGCGTTGGTGAAGGAGGCGGCCAGAATGGCGCCGTCACCCACCTTCCTGCCATCGACATACTTCTCTTCATAGAGCACGGCGAATTGGTCGCCCTTGCGCAGGTCGAGCACGAAATCGACGACGCCGCCAAACACCTCGGCCAGTTCCAGGATCACCTTGTCGGAGAGGCCGCTATTGGCGGCGGACTGATAGAGGGACGACTGGATGGTGCCGCTGGCGAACTGCTGCTGCACCTCGGGCTCGCGTATTACCTTCTCGGCGATGAAGTTGTTGGCGTTGCGGATGTATTCCGTGCTGTTGAGCAGGTTTTCCTCATAGCGCAGGGCCTGCAGCCGACCGTTGTCGTTGATCTGGAAGGAGAGCTTCTGGCCTGGGAACAGGCGTTTCAGCGTCTTTGCTTCCGGCCCGGAGTCGAGCACTTCATGCAGCTCGTTGGGGGCGACGCCGGCACGGGCGAACAGCTTCGCCAGACTGTCACCGGAGCGCACGGTCAGCTCCTGCCAGGTGATGGTGGGCTCCTCCAGGGCCTGCTCGGTCATCGCCAGGTCGGGTGTCGGCGAGAGGCTGTCGAAACTGCTGGCCAGCGGTGCATCCGGCTCCAGGTCCAGGGAGAGCGGCAGCACATGGCGCTTGGCCTGCACCTGGCCACTGGGCAGCAGGAGGGCGAAAAATACCGTGGCGGCAGCCACTCCCGCCAGTGCGAGGTGCAGGCGCGGCAACTGCCGGACCAGGTGGGGGAGTTTGAGGCGTTGGGGGGTGTGCTCTGTGGTCATCGATCGTCCGCGGCGAAAGCGTCTGGTTATGGCGACCTAAGTTGCCGTTTAACAAATAAAAAAGCCATGAACCAAGCGTTGCGACGGCTGCGCATCATGTGCTTGGCAAACTTGCAATTGTGCGGGGTTGCGGTAAGGTGCGCCGTTTCTGGCGCCGCATAAGATTTGCCCGGATTGTCTGCGACGTCAACCCTTGATGTTAAGGGCGTCGCACTCGGCGGGTGACGGCTGTGGTGTTTCCCATAGATATATAGATGATAGGTGTTTAGTACTTATGGTTTCCCCTTCGGTGACCGACTTCATCGCCGGCCTGCGGGCGCGGGAACTGATCCGCCAGGTCACCGGGGATGGTGAGTTCGAACGGCATGTCGCGGAAGGCCCCCGCACGCTGTACTGCGGGTTCGACCCCACCGCCGACAGCCTCCATATCGGCCATCTGGTGCCGTTGTTGATGTTGCGGCGCTTCCAGCAGGCCGGGCACCGGCCGATCGCTCTGGTCGGGGGTGCCACGGGCCTGATCGGTGATCCCAGCTTCAAGGCGCAGGAGCGCAGTCTCAACACCCCGGATGTGGTGGCCGGCTGGACCGAGCGGCTGCGTAGTCAGGTCAGCCGCTTCATTGATTTCGACCGGGGGCAGGCCTCCGCACTGGTCGTCAACAACCTTGACTGGATGGCGCAGATGTCGGTTCTCGACTTCCTGCGTGATGTCGGCAAGCATTTCTCCGTCAATGCGATGATCCACAAGGAATCGGTCAAGCAGCGGATCGAGCGCGAGGGGGAGGGCATCTCCTTCACCGAGTTCAGCTATATGCTGCTGCAGTCGTATGATTTTGCCGAGCTCAACCGAAGGTATGGCTGCACGGTACAGGTCGGGGGCTCCGACCAGTGGGGGAACATCGTCGGCGGCATCGAGCTGACACGCCGGAGCAGCGGCCATGCCGTCCACGGCATGACGGTTCCGCTGGTGGTCAAGGCGGATGGCACCAAGTTCGGCAAGACCGAGTCCGGTGCCGTCTGGCTGGACCCGGCCAAGACCTCGCCCTACGCCTTCTATCAGTTCTGGCTGAACACGGCCGATGCCGATGTCTACAGGTTCCTGCGCTATTTCACCTTCCTCGATCTGGAGGAGATCGGTCGCATCGAAGCCGAAGACCTTGCCGCCACCGGCAAGCCCCAGGCGCAGGGGGTCCTGGCCCGGGAGGTGACCGGGCTGGTGCATGGGGAGGAGGGGCTATCTGCGGCTCTTCGCATCAGCAGTGCGCTGTTTAGTGGTGATATTCACGGCCTGTCGGAGGGGGACTTCATCCAGTTGCGCCAGGATGGGCTGCCGGCCAGCCGGTTGCACCCCGGCAATCTGGCGGAGCGTACGCTTTCCCAGCTGCTGACGGAGTGTGGGCTGGCATCCTCCGGCAAGCAGGTGAAGGATGCCCTCGGCAATCAGGGGTTGCAGGTCAACGGCGTCGTGGTCGGCGGGGGGGGCAATGCCAATGCGGCGGCCTGCTTCTCCCCCGACCGTTCCATGCTGGGCCGGTACTTCCTGGTAAGGCTGGGTAAAAAGAAGTACCACCTGTTCGAGCTCGAGTGCTGATCCGCCAAAAAACCAAGTTTGGTTGTGTATTGGCTGTTGACACTGTTTTTTGTATCCCTATAATGCGCGCTCCCTTCGACGGGGTGCGGCGGCGGTAAGCGCGGTGGCCAGTGTCGAAGGGTGGTGAAAGCCGATGTTGGCAGCGAGTTACAAAGTTGTTGACACGGAGGGGGAAGGCGCTAGAATGCGCGTCCTCACACGGCAAGGCGAACTTGCCGTTGACCTGAGACCCGAGCGGTTCAGGGCTGTTTAACAAGAGATCAGGCAATTTGTGTGGGCGCTTGTGCTGGTGATTGCGACAAGCAGTTATCAGAAGCAAGTGAACTCGTAAATTCATAGTAGTTTTCGATTCGCGAACTTCTGAGCCAGGTTATGGGATTTCAGGCTAATGAAATCCCGATGTAATTAAACTGAAGAGTTTGATCATGGCTCA
>JAVEVZ010000294.1:0-3801 GCA_034004805.1 Spongiibacteraceae bacterium
CCGACGATGGAGTGGGTGGTGGAAACCGGCCAGCCGAAGTGGGAGGCGACCAGCAGCCAGATGGCGGCGGCGAGCAGCGAGGCGAGCATGCCGTAGACCAGCAGCTCCGGCTGGCCGGCGAGCAGGCTGGCCTCGATCATGCCGCTGCGGATCGTTTCGGTGACGGCGCCGCCGGCCAGATAGGCACCGGCGAATTCGAAGATGGCGGCGATGATGATGGCCTGGCGCGCCGTAAGGGCGCCGGAGCCCACCGAGGTGCCCATGGCGTTGGCGACGTCGTTGGCGCCCACGCCCCAGGCCATGAACAGGCCGAAGGCGACCGCCAGCACGATGTAGATCGTTGCGTATTCCATCGTGCGTCCTCCTTAGCGTGCCAGCATCATCAGCAGGCGGCTGCCCACGCGCTGGGCCAGGTCGCCGAGGTCGCCGATCCAGTCGATGACGTTGTACATGAACATCACATCGACGGCGTAGAGTTCCTTTTCCTTGCTGAACAGCAGGTCACGCACCTCCACCTGCAGGCTGTCGGTATCGGCCTCGATGGCATCGAGTTCGGTGATCATCTTTTCCACCAGCTCCACCTCGTGGCCGCGGAACCCTGTCTCCACCAGTTCGTCCAGCTCGTTGATGGCCAGCTGCGCCTGGGCGGTGGCATCGATGCAGCGGCGGGCGAACTCCAGCAGCTTGGCGGCGATTTCCGGCGGGAACACCATGCGGCGGCCGATGATCAGGCCGGCGATGTCCTTGGTCTTGTTGGCGATCTTGTCCTGCATGCGCAGCGCCTCCAGCAGGTCGCGGCGCGACACCGGCATCATCCAGCCGCGCGGCAGGTGCAGGCGCAGTTCCTTCTTCAGGGCATCGGCCTCGCCCTCCAGTACGGCGATGCGTTTCTGCACCTCGCGGGCACGGGTCCAGTCCTGCGCCAGCGCCGCCTCGAGGAACGGGATGATCTCCTGCACGCAGACCTGGACCTTGGCCATGTGCTGCTGCAGGGGGCTGACCGGCGAGGAGCCGAACATGCTGAAGACGAAGCTTTTGGGGGACATGATGATTCTCTGTAGCGTTGTAATTGGTTGTTTTAAGGGGTGAGGGGCCAGGGGCCAGGGGCCAGGGACTGAGTGCGCCGTGCGCACGGCCGTCTTTTTTCTAGCCCCCAGCCCCTAGTCCCTGGCCCCTATTCTTTGAGCCATTCCGCCGCGCGCCGCGCGAAGTAGGTGAGGATGCCGTCGGCGCCGGCGCGCTTGAAGGCGAGCAGCGACTCCATGATCACCGCCTTCTCGTCCAGCCAGCCGTTCTGTGCCGCGGCCATCAGCATGGCGTACTCGCCGCTCACCTGATAGGCGAAGGTGGGCACGCCGAACTGGTCCTTCACCCGGCGCACGATATCGAGATACGGCATGCCCGGCTTGACCATCACCATGTCGGCGCCCTCGTCCAGGTCCAGTGCCACCTCGCGCAGGGCCTCATCGCTGTTGGCCGGGTCCATCTGGTAGGTGTACTTGTTGCCCTTGCCCAGGTTGCCGGCGGAGCCGACTGCGTCGCGGAACGGGCCGTAGAAGCTGGAGGCGTACTTGGCGGAATAGGCCAGGATGCGGGTGTGGATGTGACCGGCGGATTCCAGGGCCTCGCGGATGTCGCCGATGCGGCCGTCCATCATGTCCGAGGGGGCCACCACGTCGGCACCGGCCGCGGCGTGGGACAGCGCCTGCTGCACCAGGGCGACCACCGTCTCGTCGTTCATCACATAGCCGGTGTCGTCGATGAGGCCGTCCTGACCGTGGGTGGTGAAGGGGTCCAGCGCGACGTCGGTGATGACGCCCAGTTCGGGAAACTCCTGTTTCAGCGCCCGCACCGTGCGTTGCGCCAGGCCGTCCGGGTTCCAGGCCTCGGCGGCATCCAGCGACTTCTTCTCCAGCGGCGTCACCGGGAACAGGGCCACGGCCGGCACGCCGAGCCGGTGCAGGGCCTCGGCCTCGCGCAGCAGCAGGTCGAGGGACAGGCGCTCGACACCGGGCATGGAGGCCACCGCCTCGCGGCGGCCGCTGCCTTCCAGCACGAACAGGGGGCAGATCAGGTCATTGGCGCTGAGGGTGGACTCCCGCATCAGGCGGCGGGAGAAGTCGTCACGGCGCATGCGGCGCATGCGCGTCCAGGGAAAGGCGCCATGGCTGGTTTCGGGCTGGCTCACGGGTGATTCCTCAGCGCTTGGGGTCATTTGAAAGGCGCACAGTGTATCACTGCGGACGGGGGGGCCAGAAGGTCGGGTCGACGCCGGGGCGAGTGCCCCGGTATGATGTTGACCAATATCCTAAGACGTTGATACGGGCGTGGCATGGACGGGCAGGACAGTGGGACCGCAGGGAGCAAGGGCAGCAATCTGCCCTATGCCGTAACCTTGAGCCGCTGGAGCGGCGAGTTCGCCGACCCGGCCGCCGAGACGGCCTTTGGCGAGCATGTCGGTGCCGCCGAACTGCGCCATTTCATCATCGCGCTGTGCGTCACCGGCCCGCTCTATTTCGCCTTTGTCATTTCCGACCAGCTCCTGCTCGGTTTCGGCCCGTTGTTCTGGCTCAATGCGGTGCTGCGCCTGGGCGTACTGGCCTTCTGCTGGGGCCTGGCGTGGTGGCTGCTGCGCAACCCCGCGGTGCCGCCGCGCCTGTATCGCTACACCCTGTTGTTCTATTTTGTGGTGCTGGGCAATGCCCTGCTGCTGTACCCGGTCAGCCAGCGCGAGTTTCTGGAGATCTATCCGGGATTGCTGGTGATGATGGTGGGTGCCTTTTTCTTCATCCCCAGCACCCTGCAGCATCGCCTGCTCGCCACGACCGTTGCCTTTGGCGGTCTGGGTATCGAGACCCTGCTGTTCTTTCCCCCGGCCCCGCACCAGCTGCCACTGGCAGCGCTGTTCTTCAGCGTGACATTGATCTTTTGCGTGATCACATCGGTGCAGCATGCGCGTCTGCGCCGCTTCTCCTTCATCGACTCGGCACACAGCCGCCATCTGACGACCTTGCTGCAGCAGGAGGTCGCGCTGCGCCGCCAGCTGGAAGAGGCGGCGCGCGTGCAGGCGTATACCGACGAGCTTACCGGTCTGCCCAACCGGCGCCGCTTCTTCGAGCTGGCAGAGCGCGAAATGGTGCGCGCCCGGCGTTACGACGAGCCGCTCGCGGTAGTGATGCTGGATCTGGACCATTTCAAGGAGGTCAACGACAGCCACGGCCATGCGGCCGGCGACCAGGTGCTGCGCGCGGTGGGTGACGCTTGTCGCGACGTGTTGCGTACCAGCGATGGGGTGGGGCGGCTTGGCGGTGAGGAGTTCGCCATTCTGCTGCCGGAGACGAATCTGGATGGTGCGCGCCAGTTTGCCGAGCGTCTGCGCCAGGGCATCGCCGCCTGCCGCATCGGTCTGCCCGGTGCGGAGGTCACCCTCACCGCAGCTCTCGGCGTGGCCGCCCGTGCGCCGGGCGATGACCCTACGCTGGATGAGCTGCTGGCGCGGGCTGATGCCGCGCTGTACCGCGGCAAGGCGGCGGGGCGCAACCGGGTGGAAGGGTAAAAAATCGCTCAACGTTCAAAGTTTAAAGTTGCGCGAATCCCGGGCAGCTTTTTGCTGAATCTTGAATCTTGAACCCGCTTTATAGCTCCTTCGCCAGCAGGGCAAAACGGTAATCCCCCGCCGGCAGCGGGATGCGCACGCGGTGGCCGCCACCCGGCGCCTCGTCCAGCGCCGCGCCGTTGCGGCCTTCCATCCGTTCCAGCACGAACCTGCGGTTGCCCTGCGGGGTGATCAGCTCCAGGCGG
>JAVEVZ010000295.1:0-3801 GCA_034004805.1 Spongiibacteraceae bacterium
TGTCTACGCTGAAATCCTCTACCGCGAAAACCGCGACAGCGGGGTGCGCTTTCTGCTGGTCTGCCCGCCGGCGGTCAATACGCCGCTGGTCAACCAGGCGCTGGACGACGGCCCGCCCAGTCTCAAGGGGGCGAAGAGCAGCGGGCGATTGTCTGCACCGGCGAGCATACTTGACGCGGTGGAGGTTGCCATCGAAAAAGGCAAGTGGGTGGTCAAGCCCGGCGAGGCCGCCTTTATGATGCTGTGGCGGCGGCTGTTTCCCAATCTGCTGTGGAAGTTGATGGAGAAGGCCAACAAGGTTTGAGCCCCGCCTCTTGCAGGCATGACAGGGACTGGCCATAGTACCTGCAGGTCCGGATTGCGCCGGACTGGCGCCAGCGGTGCAGGGAGCACGGTCATGCGGGTACTGATTACCGGGGGGACGGGATTTATCGGCACAGCGCTGTGCGCGCATCTGCGCGACCAGGGCCACACGCTGGCGGTCCTGAGCAGGCGTCCCGCCCGGGTACCGGCTTTGTGCGGAGCGGATGTACAGGCGCTGGCCGGCCTCGCAGCGGTGCCAGGCTTTGCACCCGAGGCCGTGGTCAACCTCAGTGGTGCGCCCATTGCCAACCGTCCCTGGACCCGTGCCCGCCGCCGGCTGCTGCGCGATTCCCGCATTGCCTCTACCCGTGAGCTGGTCACTGCCCTGTCGCGCTCAGAGCCGCCGCAGGTGATGGTGTCCGGCTCCGCGGTGGGCTATTACGGCGCGCGCGGCGACGAGCCTCTCGATGAGGAGGCTGACGCCGTCAATGATTTCCCCCATCAGTTATGTCGCGACTGGGAACAGGCGGCGCAGCCCGTGGCAGCGCTGGGAACGCGTTTGTGCCTGCTGCGCACCGGCCTGGTGCTGGGCCCGGGCGGCATGCTGGCCAGGTTGTTGCCGGCATTCCGGCTGGGGCTGGGCGGCCCGCTGGGCAGTGGCGAGCAATGGATGTCCTGGGTGCACCGGGACGATCTTGTCGCGCTGATCGATTATCTGCTGGTGCACCAGACCCTGACGGGTCCCTTCAACGGCACTGCGCCGAACCCGGTAACCAACCGCGAGTTCACTGAAACCCTGGCCCGATTGCTGAAGCGTCCGGCGCGGTTGAGGCTGCCCGCGGGACTGCTGCGCGCGGCCCTGGGCGACCTGGCCACACTGCTGGTGGACGGCCAGCGGGCGCTGCCCGACAAGGCGTTGAAGGCCGGCTTTGAGTTTCGCTACTCGCAGCTGGACGTCGCGCTGGCGGAGATACTTCGGGCGCCGCATTCAGGCCCCTGAAGCGCCCGGGGCTCGCTGGTGTTGTCCATACAGGCGGGCGGCTATACTGGCCGGAAACAAAACCACCGGAAATAAAAACAAAAAGGTGATCTGTTATGAACGAAAGCATGCTGGCCGCCATAGAGGCGCACTACCGCGAGACCTGCCCCTACACTGGCTGCAATGCGCTGGCCGACCCGGTGCGCGAGGCGTTGCTGCATGTCGATCGCCGCCACTTTGTGCCCCATGAGCGCGGCGCCCTGGCCCTGTGTGACGCCGCCCTGCCCATCGGCTGCGGCCAGACCATATCCCAGCCTTTTATTGTCGCCCTGATGACCCAGCTGCTGGCACCGCAGGTTTTTCATACGGTGCTGGAAGTCGGCACGGGCTCCGGCTACCAGGCCGCAGTGCTCGCCGAACTGGTGGCCCGCGTACACACCGTCGAGATCATTGCCGAGCTGGCGAACGATGCGGCGGACCGCCTGCAGTCGCTGGGCTACCGCAATATCGAAGTACACGCCGGCGACGGCTATCACGGCTTGCCCCTGGCTGCGCCCTTCGACGGCATTATTATCACCGCCGCATTGCCCAGCGTGCCGCTGGCGTTGCTCGAGCAGCTGCGCATCGGTGGACGCCTGGTGGCGCCACTGGGCCAGCCCCATCAGGTCCAGCAGCTGGTGGTAATGGAAAAGCAGTTGGGTGGTGAAATCTCGACTCGCAATGTGTTGCCGGTCAGTTTTGTGCCGTTTACGCGCGCCCATTGAACGGCGATCAGGAAGCGCCGGAGAGTACGGCAGTTTCTGAGATTTCTTCAGCGTTTCCTTAACAAGCGTTCATCCTGTACCGCGCGCCCAGCCCTTACACTGCGCGGCGTTTTTGGCGCCGATTCGGGCTTTCCGACCAGGACAGGGCGCGATGCTGCCTGCGCCGATCCCATAGACAGAGAGTGACAGGATAAAAACCATGAATCGCGTCAAAGATAAAGTATGTATCGTCACTGGTGCGGCCAGCGGTATGGGCAAGGCCCACGCGAGGCAGCTGGCCCGCGAAGGCGCCAAAGTGGTGCTCACGGATCTCAATGAGCAATCGGGCAGGGCAGTGGCTGAGGAGATCGGCGCCAGCGCGCTGTTTCTGCGTCACGATGTCAGCAATGAACAGGATTGGCAGCGCGTGATGGCCGCCACCACTGATCATTTCGGCGGGCTCGATGTGCTGGTCAACAACGCCGGGTTGATGAAAATGGGCACTATCGTGGAATGCACCCTGGCGGATTTTCGCAAGCTGCAGGCGGTCAACAGCGAAGGCGTATTCCTGGGCTGCAAGTATGCAATTCCCTTGATGGAGCAGCGCGGCGGCGGTTCGCTTATCAATATATCGTCCATCGCCGCGCTGCACGGCGAACTGTTCAACGCCGCCTACACCGCGTCGAAGGGCGCCGTCACCGCCTTGAGCAAATCCATCGCCGCGTACTGCCGCACCAAAAAGAACGGCATACGCTGCAATACGGTACATCCGGGTGGCGTGCTGACGCCGATGGTGGTCAAGCTGGCCCTGGGGGTGGAGGAACTGAGTGACGAGGCCTTCCAGGCCTTCGACGCCTCGGGCATACCCGAGGGCCTGCTGTGCCAGCCCGAGGACGTGGCGGGAATGGTGGTGTACTTGGCGTCGGACGAATCGCGGTTTGTCAGCGGTGCACAGATGGTGGTGGACAACGCGGAAGTCATCACCGCGCCGTCGCCAGTCTGACATCGGCGCCGGCGCCGGACACGGGTATGCCGGCTTGAACCTGCGGGATACCGCGCCGATGGTCAGCGCCACTGTTGCGTGGCACAGTTCCAGCTTTGATATCGCGAGGGAGTTGGTCCGTGGAAAAGCTCATGTACCTGTTATACAAGTCCGACGCACAGAGCGCAGAGGCTTTCAGTGCAGCCCTGCGCGGGCCGGTGGCGGAGCAACTGCTGGCTCAGTCGGGGGTGCGCAAGTTGCGGGTTTCCGTCGCCGACGCTGACGTCGCGCCTGCGGCCAGGCTGCGCCAGGGCAACAGCCGCCCGATGCTGGATGCGCTGGTTTCGCTGTGGGTCGACAGCAGTGTTTACCGCGCGCCGCTGGAGGCGATACTCACCGACGCCTGTCCGCGCTTTCACGGCTACCTCGTGACCGAGTCGGAGCCGCTGGTCAACACCGCGCACCCGGCCCGTGATGGCGAGCGGGTGTACGGCATGAACCAGGTGGTGTGCCTGCAGAAGCCACCGCGCCTGAGCACCGAGGACTGGCTGAGAGTGTGGCATGGCAGCCATACCCAGCTCGCGCTGGAGACACAGTCCACCTTCTGCTATCGGCAGAATGTCGTTGCGCGAGCTTTGACCTATGCTGCGCCGGCCTGTGACGCCATCATTGAGGAGAACTTTCCGCCGGAGGCGATGACGTCGCAACACGTGTTCTATGACGCGGTGGGCGATGACGCCAGGCTCCAGCGCAATCAGAAAGCGATGATGGAAAGCTGCGCGCGGTTTATTGAT
>JAVEVZ010000019.1:0-18087 GCA_034004805.1 Spongiibacteraceae bacterium
GGCATGGAGCAGACCGCGGCGGGCATCTTTGGCCAGGAGGCGGCGCAGTCCCGTTCCCTGCGGGCGCGCAACACCGCCTGGTTCTACCTGGGTCGCCAGGCCTACCGGCGCGCCGACCGGGCCCGGGCCCGCGACTATTTTTCCCGCATCGAGGGCGAGCTGGACGCCGACCTGCTGCCCGAATACCAGGCCCTGAACCTGCTGCTGATGGTCCACGATCAGCGCCTGGCCGAGGCCAGTGCCGGCAGCGCGGCGGTCAGTGCCGACTCGCCCTGGGCGCCCTATGTGCAGTTCAACCTGGGGGTGGCGTACCTGCGCGCCGGCGACACCGCCGCGGGCCTCGCTGCCCTGGCGCAGCTGGACGCGCTGCCGCTGGTCGCCGCCGACCACCTGGCCCTGCGCGACCGGGCCCGCACCGCCGCCGGTTATGCGCTGATGGAGCAGGGTGCCCATGAGCAGGCTCTGGCGCAGTTCCGCGGCGTGCGCCAGCACAGCGCGATGGTGCACCGCGCCCTGCTGGGTTACGGCTGGGCATTTGCAGAGCAGGGTGAATTTGCCCGCGCCATCGGCGCCTGGCAGGTGCTGACTGCCTATCCCGTGGCCCACCGCGACGTGCAGGAGGCGCTGCTGGCGATCCCCTATGCCCACGAAGAACTGGGCCAGTCCGGCGCGGCTCTCAAGGCGCTGGAAAGCGCCGATGCCCGCTACCAGCAGGCACTGGACCAGCTGGCGCAGCTGCGGGCTGCCATCGACAGCGGCCAGCCGCTGGTGGCACAGGGTCTGCTGGCGTCCGCCAGCCCCCAACTACCCTCGCTCAAGCGCTTCCTCGAGGACCCTCTCGCGTCTTCCGAGCCGGACCGCCCCGCACCGTCGGCGCTCCCGCTGCTGCGCGCCGGTGAATCCCTGAGCCTGCTGGGCGTGGCCAGTGACGATCGCTACCTGGCCGGCCTGCAGGCGCTGGAAGACCTTCAGGCCCTGCGCGAGCGGCTGGCCGACTGGCGGGGCCGTATCGCCCTGTACCAGGCCATGCTGGTGGCCCGCGCCGAGCGCCGGGTCGCCCACTTCGACGACATCCGCGCCGAGGACTTTCCGGCCCAGCTGGCGGCGATCAAGACCCGGCGCGATGCGCTGGCGTCGCTGCTGGCCGACGCCGAGGCCGGCCGTGAAACCATGGCCATGGTGGATGACGTGCTGGCCGCACACTGGGCCCGCGCCGAGCGCGCCCAGGGCAATCTGCAGCGCCTGCAGGCGGCGGGGCATAACGTGGAAGAACAGGCCGACCGCCTGCGCCTGTACCGCGGCCTGCTGCGCTGGCGCGCCAGCGACCAGCTGCCCGCCTGGCGCTGGGCGCTGCGCCGCCAGCTGACGTCGCTGGACGAGGCCCTGGCCCGGGCCGACACCGGCTGGCTGCGGGTCGAAACCGCCATGGATACGGTCCCGGATATCGCGCCCTATCAGCAGCGTCTGGGCGGTCTGCTGGTGCGCCTGGAGGCCAATGAAGCCGCCATCGACCAGCGCTATGCCGCGCTCGACGGGGCCCTGCGCGGCATGCTGAAAACCGAGCTGGCGGCCCAGCGCCAGCGGCTGCGCCAATACCAGGCCCAGGCCCGGCTGGGCGTGGCCCGCCTTTACGACAGTCTGCACAGCGAGGCCGGCCTGTGAAGCGCGCACTGTGTCTGATGCTGGCCGGCGGCGTGTCGGCCTGCAGCTGGTTTGGCGGCGGCGGCCAGGCACCCGTGGGCCCCACCCTCGCCGAGTTGCCCGCGGCGCCGGTTGAGGCGGCGGCGGAGACGGCCGCGCCCCTACCCATCGCCGACATTGTCGCGCACTACGAGTCGGTGCTGGCGGTCAGCGAAGACCCGGAAATCGAGTACCAGGTGCGCCGGCGTCTCGCGGCGCTGGAGATGCGCCGCAGCGAATCGGCGCAGATCGAGGCCGCCGCGCCCCAGGCGCATTTCCAGGGCGCGGCTGCCCACTACGCCGCGCTGCTCGCCGCCAACCCGGGTCGCGCCGACAACGACCACCTGCTGTACCAGTTGAGCAAGGCCTACGATTTCGACGGCCAGCAGGATGCATCGCTGGCCACCCTTGAGCGCCTGATCCGCGACTACCCCGATTCACCCCTGTGGCCGGAAGCCCAGTTCCGCCGCGCCGAAATCCTGTTCAGCCGGCAGGACTACGCCGGCGCCGAGGCGGGCTACCAGGCCGTGCTGGATTCCGCCGCCGCCGGCAGTTACCGCCGTTCCGCCCAGTACATGCTGGGCTGGTCCCGCTTCAAGCGCGGCCACTACCGCCCGGCCCTGGGCGCCTATCTGGTGGTGCTGGACGAGCTGGCCCAGGGCCACAGCGACTTCGAGGCCCTCGGCCGCGCCGACCGCGAGCTGGCCGAGGACACCCTGCGGGTGGCCGCCCTGGGGTTTTCCTATCTGGAGGGCGCCGAGGCCGTCGACGGGTTGCTGGAAGCCAAAGGCGAGCGCCCCTACCAGCACCAGCTCTACGACGGGCTGGGCCGTCTGTACCTGGAGAAAAAACGCTTCCGCGACAGCGCCGACACCTACCGGCACTTTGTCGAGCGCTATCCCGACGCCGCCCAGGCGCCCCTGTTCAACGTGCGTATGATCGAAGTCTACGAGCAGGGCGACTTCCCCAGCCTTGTGCTGCCGGCCAAGGAAAACCTGGTCGGCCACTACGGTGTCGACAGCGAATTCTGGGTGCGCCACCCCGAGGCGCTGGCGCAGTTCGAACCCTATCTGCACCAGTATCTGGACGAGCTGGCGCGCCACTACCACGCCCTGGCCCAGACCGAAACCGCCGCTGCCGCCAAACTGGCACAGGACCGCAAGGCGGCCCCCGGCGCCGCGGCCGAGGCCCGCGGGGCGGCGCGCGCCGCCTATCTCCAGGCGGCGGTGTTCTACGACGACTTCGCCCGTTCCTTCCCCGCCGATCCCGCGACGCCCCGCCAGGTATTTCTGATGGCGGAGGCCCTGCAGGAAGCCGGTGAGTGGCCGCGGGCGGTGACGGCCTACGAGCGCGTCGCCTTCGACTACCGCGAGCCGCAGCGCGGCGCCGATGCCGGCTACAGCGCGATTCTGGGCTATCAGAAACTGATTGCCGACAGCGATGCCGAGGCCCGCCTCAACTGGCAGCGCCTCAAGACCGAGACCGCGCTGCGCTACGCCGAGGTCTACCCCGGCGATCCGCGCGCGGTGCCGGTGCTGGCCCGGGAAGCCGAGGAGCTGCTGGCCCGCCAGGACTGGCAGCAGGCGATCGCGGTGGCCGACCGCGTCCTCGACGCCGAGCCGCCGCCGGCGGCAGCTCTCGCCAAAACCGCGTGGCTGGTGCGCGGCCACGCCAGCTTCGAGCTGGCCCGCTACACCGACGCCGAGCAGGCCTACCAGTCCGTACTGGCCCTGCTGGGCCCCACGGACCCGGCCCGCGCCGAGCTCACCGAGCGGCTGGCGGCCTCCATCTACCGGCGCGGTGAACAGCAGCTGGCCGCGGGCGACACCCGCGCTGCCGTCGCCGCCCTGTTGAGTGTGGGTGCGGTCGCCCCCGGCGCCAGCATTGCCGCCAACGCCCAGTACGACGCAGCCACCTACCTGCTGGAGATGGAGGACTGGGCCCGGGCCGAGCAGGTGCTGACAGGTTTCCGCGCCAGCTATCCCGACCATCCGCTGCAGGCCAGCGTGCCCGCCAAGCTGGTGGAAGTGCACCAGCAGCAGGGCAACTGGACCGCCGCCGGACTGGAGCTGGCGGCGATTTCCGCGGCGGCTGCCACCCCGGCCGAGCAGGGCCAGACCCTCTATCTGGCGGCGGAATCCTTCGCCCGGGGCGGGGATGCCGCGCGCGCCATCGATCATTACCGGCGCTATGTCCAGCGCTTCCCCGAGCCCTTCGAGCTGGCGGTGGAGGCCCGCCACCAGCTGGCGGAGCTGACCCTGGCCCAGGGCGATATCGCCGCCAACCGGCAGTGGCTCAACGCCCAGATCGCGGCCCACGACCGCGCCGGCAGCCGCGCCACCGAGCGCTCCCTGGCGCTGGCCTCCGCCGCGGCCATCGTGCTGGCGGACGACAGCTATGCCCGGTTCGCGGCCGTCGAGTTGCGCCAGCCGCTGGCGAAAAGCCTGAAACAGAAGCGCGCCCTGATGGACCAGACCACGACAGCCTACGACAAGGTCCTGACCTATGGCGTCACCGACCAGGTCACCCAGGCCAGCTACCGGCTGGGTGAAGTACAGCGGGAACTGGGCCGCGCGCTGCTGGCGTCGGAGCGGCCCCGGGACCTGGACGAGCTGGCGTTGGAGCAGTACCAGTTCATGCTGGAGGAGCAGGCCTATCCCTTCGAGGAGCGCGCCATCGCCATCCACGAAGCCAATATCCAGCGCAGCCGTGAGGGTGTTTACGACGAATGGGTGCGCAGGAGCTTTGCGGTGCTAGCCCAGTTGCTGCCCGCCCGCTATGCAAAAACCGAAACCGTGGTGGCCTACAGTGATACGCCCTGATGCCCTGAAAACCGTCGCCGCCGGCATTCTGATGGCGGTGCTCACGGGTTGCGCGATGACGACCTCCGATCCCGCGTCCACGGCGCTGCCGTCGCGGGCGCAGCACGACTTTGGCGCGGCAGTCGCGGCGATGCAGGCGCAGCAGTGGCAGGACGCGGAGGTGTTGCTGCAGCCGCTGGCGGTGGCGTATCCCCGGGCGGCGGGCGTGAATCTCAATCTTGGCATTGTGTATTTCGAGCTGGGCCGCGTGGGCGATGCGGAGCAGGTGTTGCGCGCCGCCGTGGCGGCGGCCCCCGCCAATATGGACGCCGCCAACTGGCTGGGTCGCGTGCTGCGCGAACAGGGTCGTTTCGACGAGGCCGAGACGGTGTACAGCGCCGCGCTGAAACGCGACCCCGATCACCCCGCGACCCACCGCAACCTGGGAATACTCTACGACCTGTATCTGGGCAAACCGGCAGAGGCGCAGGCGCACTACCTGCGCTATCAGGCCCTGCAGGGTGAGCCCCCGGACCGCCAGGTCGCGGGCTGGCTGGCCGATCTGGAGCGCAGACTGTGAAATTTATTATCCGCACGAGCCTGGCACTGACATTGACAGCGACATTGGGGATGGCGCTGGCGGCGGAGAGCCCGGTGGTCGACCTGGGCACCACCGTCACCGGCAACCAGGAGCAGCCGCGGGTTATCACCATCGTGCCCTGGCAGGCCACGGAATCGGCGCAGGGTTTGCGGCGCTACGTGTATGGCGAGCGCGAGACCCTGCTGCAGCCGATAGAGCGCCACAGCTTCCGCCGTCAGCTCGATATGCTCGAATCCCTGCGTGATCCAATCGACAGTTCCACGTCCACCGCGCGGAACCGTTAGCCAGTTCGCACATTCTCCCGCGCCTGTCCCTTGGCCTCTGGCGAGGCTGGATTAAGCTGAGGGTGTTGCACATTCAAGTAAGCGGCGCCGCATGCGCCACCCGACGCTCGATCTTCTTTTTCGCCAGCTCTATCGAGGTTTGTTATGGACCTGATCAACACGGTTGCCCGTTTCTTCCAGGACGGTGGCCCTTTTATGTATCCCATCGCGCTGGTGCTGGTTGTCGGCCTGGCCATTGTCTGTGAGCGCTGGATATTTCTCACGGCGGCGCGCCTGTCCAACCAGCGCATGTTCGACAAAATGCTGCCCATGCTCCGCAAAAAGGATTTCAACGGCGTGGCCAAGCTGGCCCAGGGCCAGTCCGCGCCCATAGGCCGCATCGTGCTGGCCGGGATCGCGCGCATGCAGCACTCGCCGCGCCGCGACGATGTGGAATACGCGATGGAAGAGGGCGTGATGGAAACCATCCCGCGCCTTGAAAAACGCACCCAGTACCTCGCCACGCTCGCCAATATCGCGACCCTGATGGGGCTGCTGGGCACCATCATCGGCCTGATCGCCGCGTTCACCGCGGTGGCCAACGCCGACCCCACCGAAAAGGCGAGCCTGCTGTCCAGCAGTATCTCCGTGGCGATGAACACCACCGCCTTTGGCCTGATCTCGGCGATCCCGCTGTTGCTGGCGCACTCCATGCTGCAGTCCAAGACCACGCAGATCGTGGACAGCCTGGAAATCGCCGGCGTGAAATTTCTCAACCTGATGACGGACGCCAAGGTCAGCGCCAGAAGCCGCACCAACGATCCGGCGCCTGCAGCCGGCTGAGCCACACCCCAGTGGCCGGACGAACTTCATACAAGATGAAGAGGGTAGAAGCATGAGCCTGCGCTCACGGCGTCGCGCTGCAAAAAAAGAAGCGGAGCTGGACATCACCTCGTTCATGAATCTCATGATCATTCTGGTGCCGGTGCTGCTGATGAGCATGGTGTTTTCCCATATCACCGTGCTGGACCTGAAGCTGCCGGATGCCGCCAGTGGCGGCGAGACACAGGATCAGCCCGCGCGCCAGCTCGAACTGGTGATCCGCGGCGACCACATGGTGGTCAACTACCCGGCGGGTGTTGTACTCAAGCGCATTCCGCGCGACGAACACGGCGCCTATGACAGCGCGCTGCTCACGGCCGTGTTGCAGGAAGTGAAGCGGCGCCTGGCGGAACAGGCCATAGAGAAGCGCGACATCCTGTTGCTGTCGGAGCCCGCAGTGGATTACCAGACCATCGTCTCGGTCATGGACAACGTGCGTTCCTACAAGGCGGTGGTGGCGACCTCGGTGGTCAATGCCGAGCTGTTTCCCGATATCTCCCTGGGTGACGCGCCGCTCGCGCCCGACACGCTGGCGGCGAGGTAAGCGACAATGAAGCAATCCCCCCGCGCCCGGCGCATGGCGCGCGTACAAAGACGCAACCAGCAGGTTTCCAAACTGAACCTGGTGTCGCTGATGGATATCTTTACGATCCTGGTGTTCTTCCTGCTGCTGAATACCGGTGACGTGGAAGTCCTGGAAAACGACAAATCGATACGCCTGCCCGATTCCGTGGCCGAGCAGCGGCCCGACTCGACACTCGTGGTGCGGGTCAACGAAACGCGCATCATGGTGGGCAGCCGCGCGCTGGTGGACGTCAGCCAGGTCATGCAGCGCGACGATATGCAAATCGCTGAACTGGCCAATGAACTCAAACACCAGGCCGAGCGGCGTCCGCTGACCACGCGCGAGGAAATTGAAGCGGGGCGCGCGGTCACCATCATGGGCGACCGGGAAATTCCCTATGCACTGCTAAAGCGCATCATGCAGACCTGCGCCGCCCAGGACTACCGCAATATCTCGCTGGCGGTGAGCCAGGTGCCGACGGATGCGTCCGAGGCGGTGGGCACATGAACGCCTTTGTGTGGATCGTGCAGGAGCCCGCCCTGCCCTGGACTGCCGGCAGCGACGAGGACCGCCGTTTTCGTCGCTATGTGCGCAACGCGATCATTGCCTTCGCCGTTATGGCGGTGCTGGTGCCGCTGATACCGGTGCCGGAACTTGAGCGCGAGGAACTGGAAAAACTGCCACCGCAGCTGGCGCGCATCGTGCTGGAGGAAAAGACACTGCCGGTGCCGAAAAAGGTCGAGCCGCCAAAGCCCGAGCCCCTAAAGCCGGAGCCGAAGCCCGAGGTCGCCAAAAAGCCCGAGCCCAAGCCCAAACCGGAGCCGGTTGTGAAGCCGGAGCCCAAGGTCATACCGAAAGTCGACAAAGTGGCCGAGGCGCGCCAGAAGGCTGCCAAAAGCGGGTTGCTGCAATTTCAGGACGAGCTGGCCGCGATGCGCGACGACACGGCGCTGGACAAGGTCGCCAACGCCAGCCTGACGCGCGCCAATGCCCAGGCAGCGCAGCTGGACCGCGCCGTTATAACCGCCAACAACCGCAAGACCAGTGGCGGCATCAACACCGCGAAACTCAGTCGCGACACCGGTGGCGTCGCGCTGTCGGGCCGGGAAACCACCACCGTGGACGCGCCCGCCGGGACCCATATCGCCAGCAAGCGCAGCGGCACGGACGACGCCCAGCGCAGCGGCCGCAGCGACGAAGCGATACGCAAGGTCATGGACAGCAACAAGGGCGCGGTGTTTTCCATCTACAATCGCGCACTGCGGGTGGACCCGGCCCTGGCCGGCAAATTCACCGTGCAACTGGTGATTGAGCCGTCAGGTCAGGTGTCGGCCATCAAGATTATTGCCAGCGAGCTGGGCAGCGCGGATCTGGAGCAGAAACTGCTGGCGCGTATACGCATGATCGCCTTCGGCGCTGCAGATGTGGTGCGCACCACGCTGAATTATTCGTTTGAGTTTCTGCCGTACTGAGCAGGGGCGGGCGGGGGAGTTCCTCAAAACTCCCCGTCTCTCGCCAACTGCTCCCGCTCCCGCCGGTCCTCTTCCTCTTCCTTGGCGTGCTCGATGATCTGCAGCATGGTGGCGATGTCCGCAGCGACATCGCTGTGGGCGAAGGCGCCGGTCAGCGCCGTGTCGGCGTGCAGTTCGCCGCGCTGGTAGATATCCCAGATCTCTTCGGCGTAGTGGGTGGTCAGCAGCGTCGGGTCGTACTGGCCGAAGTAGGCGCGCATATTGTTGACGTCCCGCGCCAGCATCATTTGCGCGCTGTTGTTGGCGGCGGCGTTGACCGCCTGGGGCAGGTCGATGATCACCGGCCCGTCGGCGTCGAACAGCACATTGAATTCCGAGAGGTCGCCGTGTATCAGCCCGATACTGAGCATGCGCACGATCTCGCGCATCATGACGTCGTGAAAGTGGCGGGCGTCCTCGGGCTCGAAGGCGAGCTCATCCAGGCGCGGCGCGGGATCGCCGTGTTCATCGGCGATCATTTCCATCAGCAGCACGCCATCCACGAACCAGAACGGCTTGGGCACCCGCACACCGGCGTCGGCCAGTTTGTAGAGGGCGTCGACCTCCGCGTTCAGCCAGGCGCTCTCCTGCTCTTTCTGGCCGTAGCGGGTGGCCTTGGCCATGGCGCGTGCGCGGCGTGAATTGCGCACCGTGCGCCCCTCCTGGTACTGGGCGGCCTGCTTGAAGCTGCGCTTGCTGGCTTCCTTGTAGACTTTGGCGCAGCGCCGCTGGTCGCCCACGCGCACCACAAATACGGCTGCCTCCTTGCCACTCATCAGCGGAAACAACACTTCATCAATCAGTCCGTCGTCCAGCAGCGGCTTGAGCCGGTTGGGAATCTTCATGGGTCCTTGCAGCGCTTAAAACACAGTTGACCTATGGTAGCACTGCCAGCGCGAGGAGCACTGCTGCCGGGCTGTGGCTGGATGGGAACCCGACCCGAGCTCCCTGCATTGGCTGGGGACGAGGCGCCTCGGATCGTTTCAGTAAACGTGGCGCGGTCGAGTTGCATGGCGAGGCCATGCGGACCACAGGGAGCACGTCATGGCAGTAACGATTATCCACCGGCGGACCAGCAAGACCGCAACCGGCAAGCGGCGGAGCCTGCGCCACTGTGTGGGGCTGGGCTTGCTTATCTGCCACCTGCAGGCGGGCGCGGCGGATCCGAAGGGCACCTTGAACCTCAGTCTCGACAACGATCTGTGGGGCTCGGGCAATGACCGGCACTACACCCACGGCACCCAGCTCAGCTATGCCACCAACACCTATCAGCCGCGCTGGCTTCTGGACGCCGCGTCGCTGATGCCGTTTTACGAGAGCAACGACGATACCCGGCTGGTCTGGACCCTGGGCCAGAAGATCTACACCCCTTCTGACCTCACCCGCAGCGATCTTATCGTCGATGACCGGCCCTATGCCGGCTGGCTCTATGCCAGTCTCGGGCTGGTCACGGACCACCGCGCCGCGCACCGTCACGTGGATCAGCTCGAGTTGATCGTGGGCCTGGTGGGGCCGGACTCCGGGGCTGAATCCGTGCAGCGCAGGGTGCACAAGTGGACCAACTCCGAAATACCCCAGGGCTGGGACAATCAACTGGACGATGAGCTTACTTTAGGTCTCAGCTATCGCCGGCAGTGGATGCTGCCGATTTTCACGGACTATATCGACGTGGTGCCCGCAGTGGGCTTTCAGATCGGCACCGCGATGCGCTACGTGGACACCGGCATCACGCTGCGCGTCGGCTCCGGCATCGGCTCGGATTACGGCCCGCCGCTGATCGAGCCGGCCATGGCGGGCACGGGTTATTTCCAGCCCAGTCAGGCGTTTTTCTGGTATCTGTTTGCGGGGGTCAGCGGTCGCTACGTCGAGCACAACCTGTTTCTGGAGGGCAACAGCGACAAGCCCAGCCACAGCGTGGAGCCCGAGGAGTGGGTCGGCGCGATCCAGGCCGGGCTGGTGATGGGGCTGGGCAGCTGGCGCCTCAGCGTGACCAATATTTTCCGCAGCCGCGAATTCGAAGGCCAGCAGGACCCGGACGAATTCGGTTCCATCGGCCTGTCCTACCGCTTCTGATTTGCCCGATAGCTGTGGGGCTTTCGGGGCGTCAATACCACAGGGACACAAAGGCCCGGTAGACATCCGCGTCGAAGCTGTACAGCGGTTCGCTGCCGGGCGTGCCGCCGACCAGTACATTGCGGAAGTCGTCGTAGCGAAATTCCATGTGGTCCCAGTACAGACTGAAGCGAATGCGGTCGCCCCACAGCTTGTACTTGTCGAGATTGATTTCGTAGCTCGCACCCAGTCCGTAGGTGGTCGAGGTATAGGTGCTCAGCTCCTTGTCGCGGGCCATAAAATTCTGCGCGTTCTGGAATGCAAACAGATCGCTGTAGAAGTCCGCGGCGTCCTGCTGGTATTCCCGGTAGCGCAGCTCCAGCGTGACGCCGTTCTTGAACGGATGCAGGTAGCTGATCTCGCCGTTGAAGGCCTCGATGCCCCAGCTGTCGCTGAAGTGGCGAAATTCGGCGCTGAGCGCGGCGCGCCAGGGCAGGAAATATTTGCTGCGCAGGGCGAAGGCGTCGCTGTTGCGGGTGCCGGGGTAGATTTCCTGCTGATAGCTGTAACCGGTGCCGGAACCGGCGTCCAGGTAGCGCACCGAGCGATAGGGGTTGTTGAGAAATCCTTCGTCCACCACGGTCTCGGCGGCGAGGCTCACGATCCAGCTGCGGGTCAGTATCTGCGACAGTTCGATGCGGTACTGGCGGCGGTCGATGGTGTCCTTGAAGTCCGGGTCGGCGTTGTTGCGCACCTCGTCGTCGCCCTTGGAGAAACCCAGGGTGAGGGTACTGAGGTCGCCGAAAAAATCCTGACTGATGCTGAAGCTCATGGTCTCCGCGGTGTAGTCACTTTCGTCGCTCTTGGTAAAGCTCGCGCTGATGGTAGTTTTGTCGCGCAGATAATCGGCGCCCACGCTGTATTCCTTGCGCTCTTCGGTGTACTCGCTGGCGGTGGCCAGGACGTCGATAGACGCGCTGCTGACCATGTCCACGTAGTAGTTGGCGTAGACCGACACCTTGTTGGCGAACTGTTTGCGCACCAGTACCGACGGGCCGTCGATCTGCGCGCCACCGCCGTCATAGCCGTGGTACAGCACGTCGATGCGGTCGTCGGGCAGCACCGCGCTCCAGCTCAAAGCCGGCATCAGCAGTGCGACCAGCGCCGCGCAGCAGCGGGCCCGGGCACGCGACGTACGCGGCGCAAACAGTGTGCGCGACAAAAGATCAGTTGCAGCCACAACCGCCTCCCGCGCCGCCTTCCGCGCCGCGCGCGCCTTCCCGCGCCTGAAACACATGGGTCATATAGCCGGCGGCCACGGGGTCGCGATCAAACTGCATGATCGGGTCGGCGATATTCTGCCGCTCGTAGGGCTTGACCCAGGGCTCAATGCTGCAGCCCGCCAGGGCACACAGGCACAGCGCCACCAGGAGCCGCAGCGGTTTTCCCGGAACTATCGAGAGGCTTTTCATTCGCTGAGCAGCTCCACAATCTGATCGCGATAATCGTCTTCGTAACCCGGCTTGTAACCGCGGTGCAGGTAGCGCATCCGGCCGTCGCGGTCCACCATCACCGTGCTGGGCATGGCGTCCACAGCGTAGAGCTTGCTGACCACGCTGTCCGGGTCGTAGAGCACCGGAAAGCTGACCGGAATATCCTTCAGCAACTGGTCGGCCAGCCCGGAATCCTGTTCGACGTTGACCCCCAGCACGCTGAAGCCGGCCTTGGCGTAGCGCTTGTGCAGCGCGTCGAGTATCGGCATTTCCTGGCGGCAGGGGCCGCACCAGGAAGCCCAGAAGTTGATCATCACCACCTGCCCGCGCAGTTCCGACAGGCGCAGGTTCTTGCCGCTGTTGCTTTTCAAGGTGAAGTCCGGCGCCTCGCCCTGCAGGGTCTTGGCCGCCAGGACGGGTGTGCTGAGCGCGCCCAGCAGTGCAAATGTGCCCAGCAGGGTCAGTAGTGGTTTCACGGCGTACCTCCGTCAGAAAAACAGGTTGATGCCGAGATGGCTCTCAAAGTTGTTGGTGGTTTCCTCGACACCGAACAGATCGATATCGAAGACGTGGTTGCGCACGTCGACGTTGACACTGAGCCAGTCGGTGAGAAACAGGCGGTAGCCGGCGCCGACGTGCCAGGTGAAGCGGGTATCGCCGGCGAACTCGGTATTGCCGACGCCGGCGACCAGGTAGAGCGCTGAATTGAACGCCCACTTGCTGCCGATAAACACCTCCCCGGGCAGTACGTTCCAGCCAACGGCGACGTTGTAGAAACTCAGCTCACGTTCGTCGTCAGTCAGCAGCTGCACCGAGCCGCTCAGCTTTTCGAAACTGGTTTCCCGGGTATCGGTCATGCCGTAGTTGGCTTCGACAAACAGATCTTCGGTGATATGAAACGCGAGCCGCAGGCCGTAGACCGGGTTGCTGCCGAAATCCTCGACGTTCATATAGCCGGCCCAGATACCCGCCTCGAAGTTTTCGCTGTCGATCTTGTTTTCGCGTATTTCGCGGCGCTCCAGATCGGGCTCGACAATGCGGTCCAGCAGGCCGTCCTCGGACTGTGCGAGAGCCGCCGGCGCAAGCGCGATCAGGCTGCTCAGAAAAATACGCTGAAGCCGATTTTCCATTCGTCGATTGCCTCGTTTTCGTTGCGGCTGGTCAGGATCATGTGGTGGCGGTATTCCGCGCGAAACAGAAAGCGCCGGGTCAGGTACACACGCGCGCCGACTGCGGCGTGGACAATGGCATCGGTGCGGTCCTCAGTGGCCACCAGGGTGCTGGACGGGTCGGTCTTGATCGCGCCGGCGCCGATACCGAAATAAGGCGATACGCGCCATTCGGGAAACGGCTGGTTGTACACCCCGACCGTGGCCAGCAGGCTGTCGGAGAAATTCCCGGTGGCCTGTTCGAGCATCAGTTCGGCGACCAGATTCCCACTGAGCCAGTAGCCGGCGCTGAGGGTCAGGGCGTTGGCGCCGGCGAAGTCGCCACCCATGCCCGAGAACTCCCAGCGCCTGGCCAGGTAGTCCTCGAAGCCAGTGGTCGGCGGCACAAAGGCGCGGCCATCGGTGGTGAAGGTCTGGCTCATCTGCTGGCGCGATACCCAGCCCTCGCGACCGCGGCGATCGCGCACCTTGTACCAGTCGGTGCGGCGCTTGAGCACGGTGACGGCTTCGGTCTTCTCGATAACGTGGAACACCGGATAGCCGCGCCCGGGCCCGGTGTGCATGTCGATATAGGGCGCGGCAACGGTGACTGGCACACCGGTGTCGTCAGCCAGCAGCGGCCGGCCCAGCAAGAGCAGCACTGCCGTTGTCCACAGAATCATCAACCGCACAGAAATTCTCAGTCAGCCGGGGCGTCGAAGGGGTTGTTCCAGTACTGGGCACCGATATCCAGCCACTCGGCAATCAAGCGTAGCTCAGATGGCTGCAAACGCCCGGCGTGACTGGCGCCGGCTGCGAAACGGTTGAAGAACCGTGAACTGGCGCGCGCCCCGGCGGCCGACATGGCCGGCGTGACCGTCACCGGAATCATCACCGGGATGGGGTTGCCCATGCCGTCCAGCAGCGGGTTGCCGTCGGCGTCGAGCTGGAACAGCGGGTTGCCCATGGCGTCGGTGGCCTGGACTTGCGAGTCCAGCAGCGCACCCATGGTGAGCTCCTGGGCGTTGTCGTTGAACAGCAGTTCGCGGTAGCCCATCAGGTGGTCGACCTGCTCATTGGAGACCACGTTGCGCAAATCCAGCTGCGCCGCCGGCACCTGCAGAGCGCCCATCGCATCCTGGGTGCTGTGGCAGCTGGTGCAGGTGTTGTCCGCCAGTACGGTCACGCCATCGGTATCAAACACCCGGCGGTCCAGGTCCCAGAGCGGCTGGATATGGGTGGGGTAGTGGATGGTGATACGGCAGTTGGCGGTCCACGCCGCCTGGCAGGCCGGGCTCACCGGCGCCGGGGTCGCCAGGTCCACGTAGCGATAGGCCAGCGGCGGGTCGGCGGGGCGCAGGTTGGTGTCGGTCCAGACATCCTCGAACAGGACGTCCAGCGCCGGCACCGGCACGTCGTTGAAGCGGGTGTAGGTCTCCGCCATGGTCTCGCCCATGTCGGGCGATAGCGCCGGGCTGGTGTTGGGAAAGGGCGCGCCGGTGGTGGTGGCGCCGCTGTTGATGGATGGCGCCTGGGCGTCGAGGCGGCCGTGGGGCAGGGTGCTGGCGGCGCTGTGACAGCCAGCGCATTCCAGCACCTCGCCGGGGCGCAGCTGCAGCCAGTTCTGGTGGCGCTCGCCCAGGCGCCGGCCCTGGGCGTCCAGTACTGCGATGGCGAAGGGAATATTGGCCGGGACTTCGAGCTTTACGGAGCCGTCCGGCTGCACCGGAGCGTAGCCGATGATCTCGCGCATCAGCTGTGCGGGGCTGCGACCGAAGGCGGTGTTGCGGAAATCGCGGACCTCGTCGTCGGGCATGGACACCGCTTTCACGATCCGCAGAAACCGGGCCGGGCGCTGGTCGGCGCTGGTCTGCATGGGGTCTGCCAGCACACCGATACCAGCGGGGCTGGTATCGGCGCCGTCGAAATCGTAGACGCTGCGAATGTGCAGCACGCCGACGCCGCGGTCGATGCGCGACTGATCCAGGTCCACGCCGCCGCGGCCGTCCGCCAGCACTGCGGGCCGGGTCTGGGGTTCAGCGGCGACAATATCGGTGTACATCAGCCCTTCCCGGGGCTGGATGATCGGCTGTTGGGTGGTCTCGCGCAGGTTGTACATCCACAGGCCATAGAGCGGCGGCGCCTCGCGGATACCGGGGATTGCCAGGTTGGCCGGAGTGCAGGGGATGATGGTGCCGCTGCTGTTCTGCAGCCGGCACTGGGTCCAGCTCGCGATCATGCGCTGGGTGCCGTCGTGCAGCGGCCACACGTCGCTGAAATGACCGTGGGGCGAGGGGCTGGCGTCGGTGTGTACCGGCTCCAGCGCCACCGAGCGCTGGCCTTCGCCGGGCATGCCGGTGTTGGCCCAGGTGGGCTGGCTGCGGTCAATGAAGTCGCGCAGGTTCACGCGCACGATATCCGCGCCGAGGCTGGCGCTGACGCGGGGCCGCAGCTGCACCAGCACCTCACCGGCGGGATTGATGCCGGGCTTGAAAAAGCCGACCGCAGCGCCGTTGGTGCCGCTGTCCTGGCTGTGGTAGCCGTACATCAGGGTCAGTCCGCGGCCGTCGGGGCGGATGCGATAGAGGCTGGCGCGGTTGCGGCCGGCGATATTGTCCCAGCGGGTAAACAGCACATGGCCGTCGGGGTGTACCACCGGCGCCAGGTCATGGCTCTGGTTGAACGTGAGCTGTTCGATATTGCTGCCGTCGCTGTTCATGCGGTGCAGCTGGAAGCTGTACTGGCGGCGGTCTTCCGTCTCGGCGGTGAACTGGGGCTTGCCCTCGTCCAGCAGGATCGCCCTGCTGGTGCGCTGGCGGGTCGAGCTGAACACGATGCGGCCGTCGGGCAGGTAGCGCGGCGCGATGTCCTGGCCCTCTTCGGCGGCGATATCGGAGGCGATCACGCGCCGCAGGATGCCGCTCTGCAGATCGTACTCCCAGATATTCCAGGTCGGCTGTTCATCGTCGTCGAGGCCGGGTATCTGCGGCGCGCGCATGGCGAACAGCAGCTGGCTGCCATCGTAGGAAGGGCTGACATCCTTGACGTCGTACTGCGCGTCGGCGCCGAAGGCCGCTGACGAGATATCGGTTTCCTGGGCGCTGGCGGCGGCGCGCTCGCGCAGATACAGGCGTGCGCCGGGGTTGAAGCTGATCGGCGCCAGCGCGTCGTCGTCCACGCGCATGCCGTTGGTGTCGGTGGGCAGCGGGCGCTTCACATAGGCGATGGGGATATCCACCACCACCGGGTCCGGATCCTGGCTGCCGCCGCCCGCGCCGCCGCTGCCACCGCAGCCGGCCAGCAACACACTGGCAAGCGCGGTGCCCATCAGGCTGCGCCGCAGGAAATACTGGAAAAATCGCGCCCCGTTGGTCATGGGAAATCCTGCCGCCTCGCGCCTGGGTTTTTATAAACAGTCTTGGGAACAGTCGTGACAGACCGCACGCGATGTCGTTTCGCCGGGCGGCCTGTGTGTGACCGACGGGTCGCGTATCGCAAATGCCCCGGCGTCGAAAACAGTTTAATAGTGGAGTTCCGCAACAACCCTGGCCAGTTGCAGGAATTGGGAGGCGCATCGCACACATACCGTGTCTGGCGCAGCGTCTGCCGGCGCTGCGTCGCTATACTCAGCCGCGAACCAGTCTCCACAGAGAGAGCGACGCGCCATGGTGTGGTGTCAGAAGATAAACAGAGCGGTGTGGGTGACGGCGATGGCCGCAGCAGTGTTAATCGCATCACACACGCACGCAGGACCCCGCGACCAGGTCAAGCGCATCCACGATCGCGTGGTCGGTGTGCCGCCCTCCCAGGCGTTTCTTGATGCGTGGGCGTCAGAAGTCGGCACGCGCCCCGCCGATGTGGCCTGGGCCGCGATGCAGGAGCCGGGGTTTTACGACGTCACGCTCAAGAACCTCGCCAAGCCGTGGACCAACCGCGACCGCTCGGTGTTTGTGCCGCTGAACGACTACGTCGCGACCTTCGTCGGCATGGTGCGCGATGGCGTGGATATCCGTCAGATCCTTTACGGCGACGTGCTGTATGTGGCGGACCCGGCACTGGGCCTGCCCGCCTACAGCACCAGCAACAACCAGCACTACGAAGCGCTGGAAAATTCCGGCGCTAGCATGCAGAGCGCACTGGTGGCGCGCCAGCAGTCGGCGGTGACCGGTCTGCCCGCCGCAGCCACCGCGGGCCTGACCACCACCCGCGCCGCCGCCAAGGCTTTTTTTATCGCCGGCACCAACCGCGCCATGTTCCGCTACACCCTGCTCAACCAGCTCTGTACCGATCTCGAACAGCTGCAGGACACCTCGCTGCCGGCAGACCGGATCCGCCAGGATATTTCCCGCTCCCCGGGCGGCGACAGCCGGATATTTCTCAACAACTGCATCAGCTGTCACAACGGCATGGACCCGCTGGCGCAGGCCTACGCGTATTACAACTACAGCTATGACGTCAACGCCGACCCCGACGGCAACAACGGCCAGATCACCTACAACAGCGCCGGTGCGCAGGATCCGGTCACAGGCTCGCGGGTGGTGGCCAAGTACCACATCAACAGCACCAATTTCGAGCCGGGTTATGTGACCCCTGACGACCAGTGGGACAACTACTGGCGCAAGGGTATCAACAGCCTGCTGGGTTGGGATTCGGCCCTGCCCGGCAGCGGCAGTGGCGCCAAGTCCATGGGCCGTGAACTGGCCCACAGCGACGCCTTTGCCACCTGCCAGGTCACCAAGGTGTTCCAGGCTGTGTGCCTGCGGCCGCCGTCCGACGGCGCTGACCGCGCCCAGGTGGCCAGCATGGTGAGCAATTTCGCCAGCCAGAACTATGACCTCAGGCAGCCGTTTGCGGATGCCGCTGTGTACTGCATGAGTGATTGAGGATTAAACAATGAAAACAATCAGTGCAGTATCGCGCCTGCTTGCAGCGCTGAGTTTCAGCATCGTGCTGGCGGCGTGTTCCGGCGGCAGTGGCTCTGGCACCGAGGCCAACGTCAGCGCTGGCGGCGGCGACACCCGGGTCAATTACAACGGCCCCGCGCCGCAGAACGAACAGGTCCAGCGCTTCAAGCTCAATTTCTGGGATGCG
>JAVEVZ010000020.1:0-17981 GCA_034004805.1 Spongiibacteraceae bacterium
GGCCAGCGCACCTGCTGGAGACTTACCGCCAGTATCGGCAACAACAGCGCGCACAACAGCGTGGCAACCAGCGCCGGATGGCGCCAACCCAGTCCTCTGCTGACCATACGTCCTCCCCCGAGGTCGATTTTTATCCAGCGCATACTACCGCAAGTTCGCACCTGCGATGTGCGCCGCGTCACAATCCAGCGGGGAACCATTCGGCGCTTGCGGCGTTTTTGTCGCCGCGTAACAATGCGGACAGATAACAAGGACCTCGGGGATACCACGCCATGCCCAATACCGTAGGCAAAATCATGATGCTGCTCGTCTGGGCCGTCGTCATCGCTAATATCTGGATCGACTTTCCCGGCCCGCTGGATAGCTGGCTCGGGTGGATAGGCGCGCTGCTGGTCGCAGCACACCTTATCGAGTGCGCCGTATTCTCCGCAAAGATTCGCCAGCACCATGCCGGCGAGCTGGCGCTGGGTTACGGCGCCGTGTTTCTGTTCGGCATACTTCACGCCGGACAGTGGCAGGAATAAGCCAGCGCCCACCTGCCTCCCGTCGCCCGATATAGAAGCTGGCTGCAGGCTTGCGCAGCCTGAGGCCTGCGCGGGCAACCACTGCCTGGCAGAAAGTGCACGGGCCCGGATGAAACAAAGCGGGGTAAATATCAGGGGGAGCGTTGCCCGTAGCCCCGGGTGAGCCTACGCGTGTTTCCAGTGGTCACTGGCGGTTCTACTGCTGAACGGCCAGGGACCCGGTATCAAAGCCCTGCGACGTATGCCACCAGGACCAACCCCACCACCAGAACCAGCAGTTGGGGGAGAAACTGACCGTGTTGCACGGCGCGCTCCTCTACGTGAAAGAACGTGAAAGAACGTGAAAGAACGTGAAAGAACGTGAAAGACAGGTCTGCACCGCAGACATAACAAACAATGCGGCTAAAAGCCCCTGCGCGTAACGCTTATGATCAGACTGATTATTGCGTCGCGCTGTCGCTCAAAGCGCAGCGACAGTATAGACAGTTTTCGTCACACGCCAGTGATCTGCGCAACCACGGCAAGCGCGGCGAGCCCCGCCAACAGGGACAACAGGGGAACGAGATGTTTGACAACCAGCTGCAGCATGCAACCTCCAGCGCTCGCCGGATTCTCCCGGATCAAACGCTGGAGTGACATAGGGACTTTCCCTTAAGAAACTGCCGAAGAGCGACTGCGCTCGACACGGCGCAGTCGTGGCATTTACATCGGCAGCAGATCAATCTCCACACGCCGGTTCTGGGCGCGTCCCTGAGGGGTATCATTGCCGGCGATCGGATAGCGGGGACCAAAACCGCTGGAGCGGATACGGCTGGCCGCGACCTGGTGGTTGATCAGGTAGCTGGCCACACTGCCGGCGCGTCGCTCGGACAGATTCTGGTTGTGTTCGAAACTGCCGGTGGAATCGGTATAGCCCTTGACCTCAATAAGGGTCTTGTCGAACTCCTTGAGCACCAGCACCACACTGTCCAGCACCGAATAGAACTCGCCGCGTATACCGCTGCTGTCCACGTCGAAGGTGACGTTGCCGGGCATGATCAGCTTCACCGAGTCGCCAACCCGCTGCACCTGCACGCCGGTGCCCTGCAGCCGCTGGCGCAGCGCCGCCTCCTGCTGGTCCATGTAATAGCCTACGCCGCCGCCAATCGCGGCGCCGGCGGTAGCGCCGATCAAAGCGCCCTTGCCGCGATCCTTCTTGCTGGCGGTCGCCGCGCCGATCACGGCGCCACCCAGTGCGCCCATCCCGGCGCCCTTGGCGGTGTTGCTGGTCTTCTGCTCACCGGTGTACGGATCGATGGACTGACAGCCGACCAGGGCCACCAGGGCCAGGGCCGCCAACAGGCGCACGGGGAACGAGTGACTCATAGTGAAAGCTCCTGACACAGGGAAACGCTGAATGAAACCAGACTCCTACTAACGCCGCATGATGCCGATGGTTTACCGGACTGTCACGCGGCGCCGTGGCAGGGTGAATCAGGCCGCGATCACATACATCGCGATGGAGGCGCCAAGGCCCAGCAGCCACACCAGCGAGCGCAGAATATCCTGATTGGCCAGATAGCACACAGCGTGCAGTACCCGTGCCGCCACAAAGATCGCCGCCACCAGATTCATGGTCTCGTGGCCCGCGCCTGCGATGTGGGCGACCAACACCGCCGGCGCCCACATCGCCAGTGCCTCCCAGCCATTCTGCTGGGCGGCGACAGCCCGGGCGCCAGCGCCGGTCAACTGGCCCGCCTGGGCACGGGGATTCTTGTTGTCCACAGCGCCGAACTGCTTGTTGCGGTAATGGCCGCTGACCCAGGACAGGACGATGGGCAGCAGGCTGACGATCAAAACACTCCACAAGGCGAAATACATGGCGAACTCCCGAAAGCTATTGTTGTTGAGGCGGCCGGGGCCGCGCTGCAGGATAGCAACGGCGACCGCTGGGTAGCCAGCCAAAAGCTGTTAAGCTCTGTCCATTCTCCATCACGTCGAGGGGCTTCCCATGACCAGTGTGCTTGTCGGCGACATCATGAACAGTCAACCACCCCGGGTGCGCTGCGGCACACCGGTCAGCGAGGTCGTCAGGCTGCTGCTGCAACACCGCGTACCGGGCATGCCGGTCGTGGATGAGGCGGAAATCGTCGTCGGCTTCGTATCGGAACAGGACTGCATCCACACTCTGCTGGTCAGCAGCTATCACAGTGAAGGCTCGCTGCGGGTGGACGACGTCATGCACAGTGAACCCCTGTGCGTCCCCCCCAGCCTGTCGGTCGTTGACCTGGCCGGTCGCATGGCCCGGGACAAACCCAAGAACTACCCCGTCGTGGAGAACGGCAAACTGGTGGGCCTGATCTATCGCAGCGCGGTTCTGAAAGCGCTGATGGAAAACCACCCCTGAAAACGCCCCGCAGAACCTCCTTATAAAAGGCAGCCGGCAAAGACAGGCGGGCTGCCCGATCCGGCCTTTCAGAGGCCACCTAAGGCTGCAGGCGCTCGACAGACCACCCCTTCTCGCCATTGCGCGAGTACACCAGGCGATCGTGCAGGCGGCTCTCCCTGCCCTGCCAGAACTCCACGCGGTGGGGCGCTACGCGGTACCCCCCCCAGAATGCCGGCAGCGGAATGGCCTCTTCGTGCTGGTACTGCGACTGCACGCGCTGAAACTGCTGCTCCAGTGCCTGGCGGTCGGCAACCGGCTCGCTCTGGCGGGATGCCCAGGCCGCCAGCTGGCTGGCGCGCGGGCGGGAGTTGAAATACACCGCATCCTCTTCGCGACTGACCCGTGTCGCGGTGCCCTCCACGATCACCTGGCGATTCTGCGCCAGCCAGCCAAAGTGCAGGCAGACCCGGGCGTGGGCCGCGATGTGCAACGCCTTGCGGCCCTGCAGGTTGGTGAAGAACACAAAACCCCGCTGATCAAGGCCCTTAAGCAGCACGACCCTCTGGCAGGGCTGGCCCTCGGGGTCGACGGTCGCCAGGGTCATGGCGGTGGGATCCTGGGCAATCTGTGCGGTCGCCTCGCGCAACCAGCGTTCGAACTGGCGTATCGGCTCATCGGCCAGCATCGCGCGGCGCAGTTCCTCGCTCACATACTCGCGGCGTTGACTGGCGACATCAATCGGGGAATCGGTCATGGCAATAACGTCCGGGCGCAACTGGCGCTATGATACCCGCGCCGCGCCAAAATCGGAGTCCATCAATGCAATATCACAGCCGCCGCCTGGTGAAATACGGCGACCTCAATGCCGCAGAGCGTTTGTTTGGCGGGACCTTGCTGGCCTGGATCGACGAAGAGGCCGTGATCTTTGCCTCCTGCCGGCTGGGCAGCAAGCGACTGGTGACCAAGTTCATGTCCGAGATCAATTTTGTCTCGCCCGGCAAACTGGGCGACATCATCGAACTGGGGGTGGAAGCCACCGCGGTGGGCACCACCTCATTAACCATGCGCTGCAACGTCCGCAACAAGGACACCCTGCAGACCATCCTCGATATCGAGCGCATCGTGTTTGTGTGTGTCGATGAGCAGGGCCAGCCCAGAGCCCACGGCAAGCAGCCCGAGGACCTGGGCCTGCCCGCACGTCGCTGAACCCGCCCGCACCGAAGGGCAATCCCCGCGCGTCTCCGTCCCGCGAAGACAGCGCGCCACCGGGCGCGGCTTTGCTTACCTTTTGGTAACAGCGCACCCCCGGCGTTACCTGCTAGTGTCTGGGCCATCAGAACAACACCTAGGAACTCAAGCCCAGGAGGCCACCATGTCCACCCCCGCCAACGGCGCCCCGCAGATCAACCCGGGCGATATCCTCAACTGGCCCATACTCAAGATCAAATACCTCACCGATGCCGACAAGGTCGCCGCCCTGCTGCCGCCGGGCATAACCCCGGCCAAAGAGCCCGAAGTCAATGTGCGGATCTACAACTTCCCGGTACTGAACGAGCCGGAATACGGCGTGGTGGTAAGCGTGAACGCCGACTATGAAGGCACTCCCGGCGAGTACACCCTGGGTATAGGCATCGACCAGGAGGCGGCGATCTACGGCAGCCAGGAGCGCTGGGGCCAGCCCAAGTATTTCGCCAACACCCGCTACTTCCGGCTGGGCAACCACGTCGAAGCCAGCGTCACCCACCAGGGCCGCACCTTTATCGAGTTCCGCGGCCAGGTGACCCGCAGCGTTGAGCCGCCCGCTCCCTACGAAGAGCACGAGTGGTGGATCAAGTGCCTGCGCTCGGTGGACCCGCAGTCCCGGTCCTACGACTTCCCGCCCCATGTGGTGCACGTTTACAGCAAGTACGGCACCGCCTATATGGAAGAGGTCGACGGCGAGCTGGTGCTGAACCCCAGCCCCTGGGACCCCCTCGCCACCCTGCTGCCCCTGCGCAAGCAGCTCTCCGCCCATTTGTGGACGCCGATCTTTCTGGATCGCCGCATCACGCTGGCGGGCAAACTCGACCCCGAAGGTTTCTGGCCGTTTGCGGACACCATCGGCGGCTCGCGCTGGCCCGGTGAAAACGGCGGGCCGCGCAAGAGCGGCTGATAGCCAACGCGCTTGAAGTGGACGCTCGCCTCGCCGACCATGGGCGCCTGCCCGCGGCCGCGAGGAGACCGTCCATGCCCGATCTCGCCCAACACAACTGTACGCCCTGCAGTGCCAGCTCACCGGCACTGACAGAGCAGCAGCTTTCCGCACTGTTGCGCCAACTCCCCGACTGGCAACTGATCCGCGTCGACAACCAGCAGCGCCTGCAGCGCACCTACGATGTCGCCGACTTTGCCCGGGCACTGGCCCTCGCCAACGCCGTGGGCGCTGCCGCCGAGCAGGAAAACCATCACCCGACTCTCCTGATCGCCTGGGGAAAGCTGACCGTGACCTGGTGGACGCACAGCATCGGCGGGCTGCACCACAACGACGCCGTGATGGCCGCCCGGACCGACCGCCTGGCCGCTGCGCAAAATACCTAGCGGCAACCCCGTATTCCAGCCGGCACACCCGATACGTACAGTGACGCCAGTCTTCATGGTCTCTCTGACGATTGCCGGCACCCTTCGGGGTGCTTTTTTGTGGGCGCCACCAAGCCGCGCGCCGCGCCGGCACCGGGCCCGATACCATCTGCAAACCTGGCGCGAAGGCTATACTTTGGCGGACGCTAACCAGCCAGGCTTTGTTTTGTCCTTAAAGTCACGCACGACCGCACCGCCGATGCTGCGCCTCACCATTCTCATCATGCTGGTGGTGATTGTGAGTGGAGCCGCGCTGTTGATTTCGGTGACGACGTCGCCCAGCGACTGCGCGCAACTGGAATTGCGTGTACTGCCGAAGGCCTTGAGCGCGGACAATGTTCGCGCGTTCGCGGCCCTGGATGCCGCGGGCAAGACTCGCCCCTATACCGGAAGCTACCTCCCCGATACTTCCAGCCCCACCTGGGTCGCCGTCGATATCCGCTCGGCACAACAGGGCGCGCACCAGATCTGGCTGGCCGACGACGAAGCCCTCTGGGAGGACGTGGCGTTCTATCGCCACGCCGGCAACGAGCAACCCACCTACCGCTTTGGCCTGGCCCTGCCCTACGACCAGCGCCCGGTCAGGAGCCCCGGCCTGATCGTGCCTGTCGAGATGACATCGTCGACGGCAACCGTGTACCTGCGGCTGGCATCGCGCCATATGCCCACCTTCGACCCGGTGGCATGCACACCCGAGGTGATGGCGTATCACCTGCGCCGGGTGCAGTTCCCCACCGCGTTCAATATCGGTTTTCTGGCTTGCGTGAATGTCTTCGCGCTGTTGCTGCTGACAGCCGCCCGCTCGCCGCTCAGCGCGCTGGTGTTCGGGCTGGCCACCGCAAGCGCGACCATCAACGCTTTTGTCGGCGGCGCATTTACAGGCGCCGTGCAGAATAATCCGGCGCTGCTGCACGCGATCTACATTGTCGGCACGATCGGCACCCACTGGTTCATTCTCGAGGGCGTATTGTGGCTCGCTGCCGAAACCGCACTGCCGCGCTGGTGGTCGCTGGGGCTGCGCAGCATCCGCTGGGTACTGGTACTGACAGGCGTGGCCTATCTGATAGCGGGTCAGGACTGGAGTTATGCGCCCTTGTTTGTTCTGGCCTCCAGCGCATTCTTTCTGGCCTTCGTCACCACCGTGCTCTGTTACCGCCATCTGCACAGTGAACTGCTGTTCTTCGTGATGGGCATCTGGCTGTTTTCCACTACCGTGGCGCTGTCCTGGATAGGCGCGCTGAATCTGATCGAACAGCTGCCCGGCAGCCACAACTGGTTCAGCTATGGCCTGACCCTGATGTGCCTGAGTTTTGCCCTGAGCGTGATCGGGCGCCTGTACCGCGATCTGATGACGCTGCGCGGCGCCCAGACACAGCGCGCGGCCGCGGAGGCCGAGCTGGCTGCGCAGGAGCACTTTCTGGCCACCATGAGCCACGAGATCCGCACCCCGCTGAACGGGATGCTGGGCACCGCTGAGCTGGTTGGCAATTCGAAGCTGGACCCGGAACAGCAGCGCCTGATGAGCACGCTTATCCAGTCGGGGCGTGTGCTCAATGAAATCATCAGCGATATTCTCGACATTTCGCGGATACGCTCCGGCCGCCTGCAACTGGAAACCCAGAGTTTCCTGATCGACGAAACGATCTGCCAGAGCCTGCGCCTGTTCCGACCGCTGGCCGACAGCAAGGGACTGAGCCTTTATCTGCGCTACGCCCCGGAGCTCCCGCTGTGGATCGTCGGCGACGCCGTGCGCCTGCAGCAGATACTCAGCAACCTGTTCAGCAACGCCATCAAGTTCACCGAGCACGGCGATGTAACCCTGAAACTGGGGTACAAGGTGCTGGCCGACGGCCAGCACATGGCGCTGTGCTTCAAGGTGATCGACACCGGTATCGGCATTGATCCGTCAACGCTGACACGCATTTTCAAGCCCTTTGAACAGGCCGAGCCCAGCACCAGTCGGCGCTACGGTGGCAGCGGCCTGGGCCTGCCCATCTGCCGCTCACTGGCGCTGCTGATGGACGGCGAGCTGCAGGCCGAAAGCCAGCCCGGCCAGGGCAGCTGCTTCACTCTCAGGCTGACCCTGCCCATCGACTGGGAGCGCGAGCACGCCCGGCGCGATATCGACGACATATTTCGCGGCGGTCGCTACCTGCTGGTGTCAGCCAGCGATGAAAGACGCCATTACCGGGCGCAGCATTTCCGCGAGCACGGTGTACTTGTAGAGGAAACCGGTGACTTCGACGGGCTGGCGGCGCGGTGCCGGAACCAGGCCAGCGAGCACGATTTGGTGGTATTCGATCACGCCGACCTGGAGGACGGGGAGTTCGAATGGTCGCAGCTGCTGGAGCAGCCACTGCCGGTGCTGGTCGTCAGTCCACGGCTTCGCGAACTGCCGCCGATACTGCAACAGGCGCCCGAGCGCTTCGGTCTGGTCTGGGTGCCGGGCACGTTCTGTGAATGGCAGATGGCGATCGCCCGCCTCCTGAATCTCGATATCGGCCACTGTCCCGGGCTGGTGCTGCACCCCCTCGACACCCGCGATCAGGCGCTGTCGGGGCGCCGCGTGCTGGTGGTCGAGGACAACGCCGTCAACCGCATGGTCCTGCGCAAGATGCTGGAGGGCTTCGGTGCGCAGGTGGTCGATGCCGAGCACGGCCGGATCGGGCTGCAATGCCTGGCTGAGGGCGGCCCCTTCGATGTGGTCCTGATGGATATGGAAATGCCGGTCATGGACGGCCTCAGCGCGACCCGCGCGATTCGCGCCCAGGAGCAGGCCACGCCCGGCCGGCATCAGCTGATCGTCGGTATCACCGCGCACGCCTTTGAGACCCATCTCGCCGCCTGCCGCGCGGCGGGCATGGACCGGGTGATCTCCAAACCCATCGGCAGCGCACGACTGCTGGCCCTGCTGCTGGAACTGTTGACGCCCGGCAGCGCGCCCTGACACTCAGCCCGTCCGCGGCTTGCGGGGCAGACTCAGCCGGCCTGTGCACCGCCGTTGACCACCAGCACCTGGCCGGTCACCCAGGCTGCCTCGTCGGACGCCAGGTAAACCACCGCCGCACCGATATCCGCCGGGTCGCCCAGCCGCCCCAGCGGAATGCCGCGTATCAGGCGCGCGCTGAACTCGGCGGGCACGTTGTTCATCAGGCCCAGCGAGACCGCGTTGGCGGTGACGCCACTGGGGCCCAGCTCCTGGGACAGATGCCGCATCAGCTGCACGGCGCCGGCCTTGGCCGCCCCGTACACCGATACATTGATGTTTCGCCCGACGCGGCCCGCCTCGGAACTGATGGTGATCAGGCGTCCGTAGCCACGCTCACACATGCCGTCGACCACCGCCTTGGTGCAATTCATCACGCCGCGCAGGTTGACGTCCAGAAACCGATCCCACTGCGCCGCGGGCATGTCCCGGAAAGACAGCTGGTCAAAGCTGGCGGCACCGGCGTTGCCGGCGTTGTTGACCAGGATATCGACCGCCCGATCCGCCAGCGCTGCCTGGACCGCGGCGAGCCGGGTCACATCAAAGGCCAGCCCCTCTGCACCCGCGCCCAGCGCTGCCGCCGCGGCGCTGGCGCGGGCCGCATCGATATCGTTGACCAGCACCCGCGCGCCCTGGGCCAGCAGACAGCGGGCGATGCCCATGCCCACCCCCTGCCCCGCGCCCGTCACCAGGGCCAGCCTGCCATCCAGTCGAAACATAACGTCTCTTCCCCTGCTGCTCAGCAAATGGCACCGAGTAAAAGCGAGACCCGGCCTGCAGGCAAGAGCAAAAGCGGACAACGGTCTGCGACAAGCCCGTAGCGGGCAGGCAACGGGCGCGCGATACCGCGAACCCGCCCCGGACTCAGTCCTCCATCTGATCCTGTACACACTCGGCGATATAGGCCGGGCGCTCCGCTGCGTCCACGCCGGCCTCGTCCGCCCACTGTTCGCACATCCTGTGCACGGCGGCGGCGTAAGCCTCGGGACTCATGGTATCGGGGTCGGGCAACTCGTCCTGGGCCGCCACAAGTCCGGCCATCGGCAACAGCATACTGATCAGCAATACGCGCAAACAGGTCATGGAATACGCTCCGCAACATGAGGGGAAACAGGCCCATGAAGGCTAGGTCAGCTCCCTGGAGATCGCCAGCCGGTGATGGCGCCACGGGCAGCATTGCCATGCCGCTGCTGCGCGAAGGGTGCCGCTGCGGCTATGATGGCGGGCCACACGCGGGCGGCGGGACGACAGCACCGCAACGTCGCGCCATGGACCCGTTTTTCGACAGGAGCGTGAGTGGCTACCCCAAAGCAGCGGATCATTGTCGGTTGGCGCGAATGGCTGGCGCTGCCGGGCCTCGGCCTGGCGGCACTCAAGGCCAAGGTCGATACCGGCGCCAAGACCTGCGCGTTGCACGCGTTCTATATTGAACGTTTCCGCCACCGCCAGCGCGACCGGGTTCGCTTCGGCATACACCCTCTGCAGGCCGACACCCGTGTCGTGCGCCATTGCGAGGCAGCCCTGGTCGATCAGCGCGCGGTCACCGATTCCGGCGGTCACCGCGAGCTGCGCTATGTCATTGAAACCACGCTGGTGCTGGGTGGCATCAGCTTCCCGGCAGAGCTGACCCTCACCGATCGCGAAACGATGCGGTTCCGCATGCTGCTGGGCCGCAACGCACTGGCCGGCCGTTTTATCGTGGACCCCGGCCGCTCCTACTGTCTGGGGCGGAACACGCCACGCAAGGAGAACCCTCGATGAAGATCGGCATACTGTCGCGCAACCGCAGGCTGTACTCGACCCGCCGGCTGGTCGAAGCGGCCGAGGCGCGCGGCCACACCGTGCAGGTGATAGACACCCTCAAGTGCTATATGGACATCACCTCCGCCAAACCTACCGTCTGGTACAAGGGCCAGGAACTGGTGGGCTTCGACGCCGTCATCCCGCGCATCGGCGCCTCGATCACCAGCTACGGCACCGCGGTGGTGCGCCAGTTCGAAATGATGGGCGTTTACTGCCTGGCGGAATCCGTGGCCATTGGCCGCTCCCGCGACAAGCTGCGCTCGCTGCAACTGCTGTCGCGCAAGGGCATCGGCCTGCCCACCACCGGCTTTGCCCACTACGTCGACAACACCCAGGACCTGATCAAGCTGGTGGGCGGCGCACCGCTGGTGGTCAAGCTGCTGTCGGGTACCCAGGGCCGCGGCGTGGTGCTGGCGGAAACCCGCAAGGCCGCGGAGTCGGTCATCGACGCGTTTCGCGAGTTGGGTGCCGACATTCTGGTCCAGGAATTTATCAAGGAGGCGGGCGGCTCCGATGTGCGCTGCTTTGTAATCGGCGGCAAGGTCGTGGCCACCATGCAGCGCACCGCCGCCGAGGGCGAGTTCCGCTCCAACCTGCACCGGGGCGGCAGCGCCAGCCTGACGCGGATTTCCCCCGCCGAGCGCGAAACCGCCATCAAGGCCGCCCAGACCATGGGCCTTAATGTGGCCGGCGTCGACCTGCTGCGCGCCAGCCGCGGGCCGCTGGTCATGGAGGTCAACTCCTCACCGGGCCTCGAAGGCATCGAGCGCGCCACCGGCAAGGATGTAGCCGCCGCGATCATTCAATTCATCGAGCGCAACGCCAAGCCCCATCGCAACCGCACCAAGGGCAAGGGGTGATATGGGCATATCTCCCCTGACGATCGGCGGCGTCGATATCGCGCCCGGCAGCCACCGCATCATCGACCTGCCAGTGGCGCCGCTTTATACCCACGGCGACCTGGCAATGGCGGTGCATGTATACCGCAGCCGCCGGTCCGGCCCGGTGCTGTTTGTCAGCGCAGCCATTCACGGCGACGAACTCAACGGCGTCGAGATCATCCGCCGCCTGCTCAAGCACGCGGCGCTCAAATCCCTGCGCGGCACCCTGCTGGCGCTGCCCATCGTCAACGTCTACGGTTTTATCAACCACAGCCGCTATCTGCCCGACGGGCGCGACCTGAACCGGTCGTTTCCTGGCTCGGCCAGCGGCTCGCTCACCGGACGGCTCGCCGATACGTTCATGCGCGAGATCGTCAAGCAGTCCACCCACGGTATCGACCTGCACACCGGGGCCCGCCATCGCGGCAACCTGCCGCAGATCCGCGCCGACCTCAACGATCCCGAAACCATGGCGATGGCATCCGCATTCGGTGTGCCGGTGATTCTGCACTCGCGGCTGCGGGACGGTTCACTGCGGGCGGCCATGACCGAACAGCGTCGCCCTATGCTGCTGTACGAAGCCGGCGAAGCCCTGCGCTTCGACGAAACCGCGATCCGCGCCGGGGTCAACGGCATCATCAATGTCATGCGCGCCATCGGCATGCTGCCCCCCAGCCGGCGTCGCCAGACTGCGCCGCAACCGGTGATGACCGATCAGACGGTGTGGCTGCGCGCCCCCGCCAGCGGTGTCATGCGCTCACTGGTGTCGCTGGGCGCGCGCGTCGCCAGAGATGATGTGCTGGGAGTGATCGCGGACCCGATGGGCACCGCTGAGCAGGCGGTGCTGGCGCCCAACGACGGCATCGTCATTGGCCGCACCTACCTGCCCCTGGTGTATGAGGGCGACGCCCTGTTTCATATCGCGCGCTATCGCCGCAAGACGGCCACGGTGGCAAGCCAGCTCGAGCAATTCCAGGAGCGCTATGACCAGGAACCGATGAGCTCCGATGACCCGCTGGACGCGCCTATCGCCAACTGACCGTCACTGCGCAGTATCAAAATCACTCGCAAACAATTCGCGCTCGCCGGGCTTGCGCTCAACCTGCTGCAGGCGGTTGTGGCGGATCATCTGCTGGAGCTCGCGAATATAGGCTTCGCCGCGCTCGGAATAACCTTCCAGTCCCTCCGCCAGCTGTACGCCCGACAGCTGCCGCGACTCACTGCGAAACCGGTAGCGCAGCTTGCGAAAACTCTGGTAGCGAGTGTGTGTATTCAGATTGTGCATATAGCTGCGCAGCGATTCGCTGACGTTGGCGTAATGGCGCACTTCGTAGTGGAAGCCGTCACGCTGCTGAAACGGGACGAGGCCGCAGCCCTCGGCAAAACACCACTGGCCGAACAGGTTGTTCGCCTCCCGCGCAAACCGCGAGGTACCCCAGCCCGATTCGTTGGCAGCCTGAACCAGTACCAGCGAGGCGGGAACCGCGCCGACGCGCAAGCTCAACTCATTCCAGTCCACGCTGGGCGCGCACTGTTCTGCGGGAAGGTAGTGCTGGCACAGTTCGCGCAGCCACGCCTGTTGCGCCGGCTGCAGCAGGGATTGCTCGCGCAACGCGGCGACAGTGTCTGCCTGGTGCAGCAGCACGTCGTTCTCACAGCGCACCCACGGCAGCAAGTAATCAAAAAACGCCTGCTTGCGCGCGGCGCCAGCCGGGTAGGCGAGAAAGTCCGGCAGCTCTGGCGCCGCACAGGACGACACCAGGGCCGGCAGTTCGAGCGTTTCCTGCGTATCGGCAGGATGCTGCTGATTTGCCCACCACCAAACGACAAAGGCGGCCACGAGGGCCGCCAATACGCGCTTGCTTGCGAACTGCATCAAACGGTTTACTGCCTGGTTTTGGCGCTGACAGTGGTGCGCACGACGGCGACTACGCGACGGTTGTGAGCGCGACCTTCCGCAGTGTCATTGCTGGCAGCCGGCTTGGTTTCACCGTAACCCCGGTGAGACACGCGCGACCGCTCGATGCCGAAGCGATTCACCAGCACATCGGCAACGTTGGCCGCGCGCCGGTCGGACAGCGTCTGGTTATAGCTGTCCGTACCCTGACTGTCGGTATGCCCTTCAATGGTGACCGTCAGTTTGGGGTATTGCTTCAGAAAATCCGCAACCCGCTTTACGTCGTCCAGATAGCTTGCATCGACCACCGATGAGTTGAGCGGAAAGCGCACGTCGAGCTTCACCTGCTCCACGATGTCGTGGCAACCCAACTCGTCAACCGCGGTGCCGGCAGGCGTGTCGGGGCAGCGGTCCTTATAATCCGGCACGCCGTCACCGTCGCTGTCCAGCGGGCAGCCTACGCTGTCCACCGCGACGCCGCGTGGCGTGTCGGGGCACTGGTCGCGATCATCGGTCACGCCGTCACCGTCGCTGTCGACAGGTGCAGGCGCCGGGGTCGGTTCGGCGCGGGCCACATCGCCAAAGCTGTAGCCGAGGCCGGTGGCAAACACACCGTCACCACTCTTGTCGTGATCAATGCCCAGCACTGCGCGGGCCTCTGCCCACCAGTGCCAGTTATCGCTCAGCGCATAGCGGAAACCACCGCCGGCGGAAAGCTGGGCTTCGCGGTCAGTGGTGCCAGGCCGGTCGAATTCCGCATGGGCCACGCCGCCCAGCAGATAGGGCTGCCAGTTGCCGTGCTCGGTCAGATAGTACAAACCGTCGACCTGGTAGACTCGCACGTCAATATTCGGACCGTTCGGGTAATCGGCCTCTGTGTCCGCGCCGTTGATGCCGAAGCGCAAACCGAGATCATCAAAACGTTTTTCTGCATTGATACCGAGGCCCGCCTTGTCCTCCAGTACCCGATCATTGTCGAACAGGTAGTAATAACCGCCTGCATTGATGGACCACCGATCATCCGCCATCAACGGATTGCTGAGTACCGCCAGTGCGGCCAGGCCAATCACTTGCTTGAACATAATCCCTCTCCCACGTGTCTTGGTTGGAATGGCAACGCCATGCCATCCTGCTAGCTTACCGTTGCCCGCTGTACTATGCCACCAACATGGCGCCTGGCGGGCTGCCGACAGCGACTTTCGGGCACCGGTCGAATCTGAGCCAACGCAGTGGGTACGCCTGGGTTCCGTGCAAATGGATACGTCAGCCGACAGCGGTCCGGACTATTGCCGCGGGGCCGGCCTCAGAGGGCAGTTGCAGCAATGTGCTCCAGAAAGCGGCAAAGGCGTCTTTTTCACCACTCGGCAGGCCAGGCCGACCACAGACGGATGAACACCATACCGGCATTGCCCGCCGCCGCTCAGCCCAGCAGTTGAGGGTTGAGCTGCCAGACAGAGAAGTTCAGCGCCATCGCGAAGCTTACCCACAGCAAATACGGCGCCAGCAACCAGCCGGCCAGTGGGCGGACTCGATAAAATCCCACCAGGTTCGCGGCGATCAATACCCACAGCAGCAGTATGTCCGCGAAAGCCAGAGCGCCGCGATGCCAGCCGAAGAACAGCCAACTCCACAGAGCATTGGCGACGAGCTGCGCCAGAAACAATAGCAGCGCGCCCCGCGCTACAGCGCCGCCAACGCGCCAAACCAGCCAGGCGGCAATGCCCATCAGCAGATACAGTAGCGACCAGACGGGTCCGAATATCCACCCGGGCGGAGCCCATGCCGGCAGCACCAGCTGCGCATAGAACGCGCCCGCACTCACCGATGCCGCCGCGCCCGTCGCTGCCGCAATGGCGGTCACACCCAGCCACGCCAGGAGTCCTGATACCTGTTTTGCGGGCGTCATTGTCGCCTTCATAGACACCTCACTGGTTGCCTGTCGCAACGCTGTGGCTGCGAAAAACACTGCCTGACCCCGGATTCGGCGCGCTCACTCCGCGGTCTCCAGCCAACGACGGGCCTGTTCGATATCGGCGGTTTTGAAACTGCGGATCTCCGCCTTCAACAGGGGGTTCAATACTTTGATCCAGGACGATATCCAGCTCTGGTCAGCGACCACCGCGACATGGGTAATGTCACCGAGATGTTCGAAACCGAACTTGATATCGTCCCATAGACGCGACCAAGGGATGGGCGGTGTATCGAGCATGCCGACCCGCTCCAGTACCTTGATGGAACCGTGCTCTGCAATGGCGCGATTGAAGACATCCAGCGCCGCATCAAACTCTTCAACCGTCGCGGAGCCCTTGATGGACATTTCCACGATATTGGTTCCGGCAATCATATCGACTTCTATCATGGCACCTCACCTGTAGACCGACTGTTGGACAAACCACGGGGCGCTGCGACACCGCTTTAAGGCTGCCTTTTTCGCTTTGCCTTCGCTTGCGCTTGCGCTCCACTTTCATCGTTGCGCGGCAACCCATTCAGCGCGTGCCGTCCTTCTCCGCGCCACCTCGACGCGCTATCTCTGTGCATGGCGCTGTATGGCCATCTTACAGGGCGAAGTATGTGGTCAGGCCGATCAGCGTATTGTTGGTCGCCACGGCGGCCAGTATCAATCCCATGACCCGGCTTATCACGCTCGCCCCGCTGTCACCAATCAAGCGGTGAACACCGCTGCCCGCCAGCATCAGCAGATAGGCCACTATCAGAACCACGAGCATCACCAGCGCAGTCTGAACCTGTTCGAGTACGCTGTGGTAGGCCTTCTCCGTCAGCAGCACCGCAGTGAGCATTGCGCCCGGCCCGGCTATCGACGGGACCGCCAGGGGGAAGATCGCGGTTTCCCGTTTGCTCGCTGCCAGCTTTACCTCCTCTTCAGGCTTGCCTTCACCGAAGATCATGGACAGCGCAAACAGAAACAGAACCATGCCGCCCGCAATCTGGAACGCGGGGATGGGGATGCTCATGGCGTTCAGCAACAGCTCCCCGGCGAGGATAAAGAACAACAGAATGCCGGCGGAGGTCAGCGCCGCAATGCCTGCGACCTTGCGGCGGGCCCGCGCGTCGTGCTGCCGGGTGACAGCAATAAACACAGGCACAGTGCCTATCGGGTCTATCACGGCGAAAAACACGATAAACGTCGCAACAAAATCAATCACTGAGTGCCCCTCTGAGCGCGCCTGTGGAAAAGTATCTGGAGCAGCCGGACCTGCGCGGCGGTGACACATCGCCTGCCTTTGCGCACGGCATTTTTTCAGAGTGTGTCCTGTTCTTCGTGCTTCAAGAGTTTCTTGAGCGCACCATCATAGAGCACATACCCCGGCGGGACACCGCTCATCCGACACAGGGTCGCTAAACCCATTTATTCCGCTTATGTCGCGTATCGCCATCCACGCAGGACTTGTGCCCGGCCCGGCATAGTGCTTCGCTAGCACCCCACACGCACAGGCAGTCAGGAGAACCGCCATGGCCGACTTTAAAGCCCCGCTCGCCGACATCCGCTTCCTGCTCAACGAGGTATTCGATGTGCCTGCGTTGTGGGCGCGGCTCCCCGGCCTCGCAGAGGTGATCGACCCGGAGACCGCCAGCGCGATACTGGAGGAGGGCGCCAGGCTCACCGAGAACGCCATTGCACCGCTGTCACGCAACGGCGACGAGCAGGGCTGCCGGTTCGAGGCCGGCGTGGTGCAGACGCCCGATGGCTACCCGTCCGCCTACCGCAGCTACGCAGAGGGCGGCTGGGTGGGGCTGGGTGGCGATCCGGCCTACGGCGGCATGGGCATGCCCAAGACCCTGGCCATGCACTTCGAAGAAATGGTTGCTGCCGCGGACACCAGTTTCGGGCTCTACCCCATGCTCACCTCCGGCGCCTGCCTGGCGCTGCTGCACCACGCCAGCGACACCCTCAGGGACCAGTATCTGCCCCGGCTCTATTCCGGCGAATGGGCCGGCGCCATGTGCCTGACCGAGGCCCATGCAGGCTCGGATCTGGGCATTATCAGAACCCGCGCCATCCCCAACGCCGATGGCAGCTACGCCATCAGTGGCACCAAGATTTTCATCACCGGCGGCGAGCACGACCTCACCGACAATATCATTCATTTGGTGCTGGCCAAGCTGCCCGACTCGCCGCCCGGCTCAAAGGGCATCTCCATGTTTGTGGTGCCCAAGTTCCTGGTCAATGCCGACGGCAGCCTGGGCGAGCGCAACGGCTTCAGCTGCGGCAGTATCGAACACAAGATGGGCATCAAGGCCTCGGCAACCTGCGTGATGAATTTCGATGGCGCCCGCGGCTGGATGGTGGGAGAAGCCAACCGCGGCCTCAACGCCATGTTCACCATGATGAATTACGAGCGCCTGGGCGTGGGATTACAGGGCATAGCCTGCGGCGAGCGCTCCTACCAGAACGCAGCGGCCTACGCCCGCGAGCGCCTGCAGGGCCGCAGCCCCACCGGCAACACCGGGCCGGAGGGCGCTGAGCCCATCATCAACCACCCCGACGTGCGCCGCATGCTGTTGACCATGCGCGCTTTCAACGAAGGTGGTCGCGCGCTGGCCAGCTACACCGCCCAGCAACTGGACATCGCCAAGTACAGCGGAGAACCCGCGGAACAACAGCGGGCCGAAGCGCTGATCGCGCTGCTGACCCCGGTGGTCAAGGCGTTCTGCACCGACCGCGGACTGGACACCACCGTGCTTGGCCAGCAGATCTTCGGCGGCCACGGCTATATCCGCGAGTGGGGTCAGGAACAACTGGTGCGCGACGCCCGTATCGCGCAGATCTACGAGGGCACCAACGGCATACAGGCCATGGACTTTATCGGGCGCAAGGTGCTGGGCTCTGGCGGCACATTGTTGACTGTATTTACGGACGACATTCAGCAGTGGCTGCAACAGGCAG
>JAVEVZ010000296.1:0-3737 GCA_034004805.1 Spongiibacteraceae bacterium
TCCCGATACGCGTGAACCGGTAGTCAATTTCAGCCTCAACAGTCAGGGCGGGGCGCGCTTTGCGGACATCACCCGCGCCAATATCGGGCGCGCCTTTGCTATCGTGTTAGATGACGAGGTGATCACTGCGCCGGTGATACGCACGGCCATCGGCGGTGGTTCGGGGCAGATCAGCGGTGGCTTTACCGCGCAGTCGGCGGCCGACCTGGCCCTGCTGTTGCGCGCCGGCGCACTGCCGGCGCCACTGAGCGTGGTGGAAGAGCGCACGGTGGGGCCGGACCTGGGGGCCGATGCGATCCGCATGGGGGTGCAGACCGGCAGCCTGGGCGCCGCGCTGACCCTGGCTTTCATGGTGCTCGCCTACGGCCGCTGGGGCATGATCGCCAACGCCGCGCTGCTGGCCTATGCAGTCCTGGTTGTCGCGGTGCTGGTGACGCTGGGCGCGACCCTGACCCTGCCGGGTATCGCCGGCCTGATCCTCAGCCTGGGCATGGCGGTGGACGCCAATATCCTGATCAACGAGCGAATCCGCGAAGAGACCCGGCGTGGCGCCAGCGCGCGCTTCGCCCTGCAGCAGGGCTTTGAGCGCGCCTTCGGCACGATACTCGACTCGAACGTCACCACCCTGATTGCGGTGGGCCTGCTGTTCATGTTCGGCACCGGGCCTGTCCGCGGCTTTGCGGTCGCGATGGCGGTGGGCCTGAGTGTGTCGCTGTTTACCTCGGTGGCGGTGACCCGGCTGTTGATGGAGTGGCGGGTTCGCGCCGCGCCGCGCCAGCCGCTGGTGATCGGCGGCCTGCGGTGGCTGGACAGCATCGGCCAGGCGGGGCCGATTCCGTTTATGAAGGCGCGCGGCTGGGGCCTGGTGCTGTCCGCGCTGCTGTCACTGGGCTCGCTGCTGTTGTTGTGGCAGCCGGGGCTCAATGCCGGTATCGATTTCGAGGGCGGTACGCTGGTGGAAGTGCGCACTGCGGTGCCCGGCAATACCGAGACCCTGCGCGCGGCGCTGAGTCGTGCCGGGCTGGACAGCGTGGCAATTCAGGCTTTCGGTGACGACCACGGCTTCCTGATGCGGCTGCCGGTCCAGGCCGGCAGCCAGGGCGCGGTGGAAACGGTCAGGGCGACCTTGCGCGAAGCCTCGCCGGGGGTGCAGTTTCCGCGGGTCGAGGTGGTGGGGCCCAGCGTCAGCGGCGGGTTTTTCGACACCAGCGTGCTGGCGGTCATACTGGCGGGCATTGGCATGTTCGGGTATTTGTGGCTGCGCTTCGAGCGCTACTTTGCGGTGGGCGCGATGTTGACGCTGGCGCTGGACCTGACCAAGACACTGGGCTTTTTTGCCCTCACCGGTCTTGAGTTCAACCTCACGGCGGTGGCGGCCCTGCTTGCCCTGATTGGCTATTCAGTCAATGATAAAGTCGTGGTCTTTGACCGGATTCGCGAGAACCTGCGCGCGGGTACCACAAAGCCACTGCGCGAACTGATCGACGAAAGCCTGACGTCCACGCTGACGCGCACGCTGTTCACGTCGCTGACCACCTTCCTGGCCCTGTTGCCCATGGGTGTCGCCGGCGGGGCGGCAGTGGCGAGTTTTGCGCTGCCGCTGCTGTTTGGTGTAGTAGTGGGCACCAGTTCATCCATTCTTATCGCGGCACCGATCGTGCTGGTGCTGGGTGAGCGCGCGATGCTGGCGGCGCAGCAGGCGCGAAGCACACCGCGCGCTACGGACGATACGTTATTTTTACAGGAAGACCGGCCATGAACTGCTGCGCCGCAGTGCGGCCGGTGCAATCAACAAGGGATCTATGAGCACGACGCTGTTACTGATAGGTGCTGGACTGGTGATGTTCAGCATCCTGCTGATACCGCTGTCCTCACGGGTGGGAATGCCCGTGCTGGTGCTGTTTATTGGCGTCGGCATGCTGGCGGGTGAAGACGGGCTGGGCGGGATACAGTTCAGCGATGTGAACACCGCGTTTATGGTCGCCAACCTGGCGCTGGCGATCATCCTGCTCGACGGCGGCATGCGCACCCATGTCCAGTCGTTCCGGGTTGGCCTGCGCCCGGCCCTGGTGCTGGCGAGTTACGGGGTGGTGGTCACTGCGGTGGTCTGTGGCCTGTTCGCCATGTGGCTGCTGGACCTGCCGCTGCTGGTGGGGCTGCTGGTGGGCGCCATCATTTCCTCCACCGACGCGGCGGCGGTGTTCTCACTGCTGCAGGGGCGGGGCCTGCGGATCAACGAACGCCTTGAGGCGACGCTGGAAATCGAGTCCGGCAGCAACGACCCCATGGCGATCTTCCTCACCGTGATGCTGATCGAACTGATCCAGAGTCAGGCGGAAACCCAGGGGTCCCTGTGGTCGGGTCTGACGATACTGGTACAGCAGTTCGGCGTGGGTGCGGTGGCAGGTCTGGCCGGCGGTTATGTGGTGGCGGCCCTGGCCAACCGGGTGCAGCTGGTGGTGGCCATGTACCCGCTACTGATAGCCGCCGCCGGCATCACCCTGTTCGGCATCACCAACGCGCTGGGCGGCAGCGGTTTTCTGGCGATCTACCTGATGGGGGTGGTGCTGGCCAGCCGCAAGCTGCGGCGCCTGCCCAGCATTCTGCAGATACACGACGGCCTGGCCTGGCTGGCCCAGCTCAGCCTGTTTCTGCTGCTGGGTCTGCTGGTATCCCCCAGCCAGTTGCTGGGGTCGGTGCCCACGGCGCTGTTGATCGCCGGTGTGCTGACCTTTGTCGCGCGCCCGCTGGCGACGGTGACATCCCTGTTGCCCTTCGGGTTTTCCCGGCGTGAGCACATCTTTATCGGCTGGGTGGGGCTGCGCGGTGCGGTGCCCATCGTGCTGGCGCTGTTTCCGTTGATGGCGGGGATTCCCTATTCGGGGATGATCTTCCAGATCACCTTCGTGGTGGTGCTGACCAGTCTTATTCTGCAGGGCGCGACCCTGGCGCCGCTGGCGCGCTGGCTCAAGCTGGAAGTGCCGGAGGCGCAGGCGACGCACACGGTGGTGGACCTCGACCACGCCGCGATCGAGGACCATCAGTTATTGCTGGTGCCCCTCAGCGGCGAGCGCTGGCTGCAGCCGCGCCCGGTGACGGATATCCCGCTGCCGGAAGGTGCCTGGACCGCGGCGCTGTTTCGCGACGGTGAAATGATCCTGCCGCGGCCCGGGGTGGACGCCCAGCACAACGATATCGTGGCGGTGATGGCGCACCGCGACCTGAGCGCGGATGTGGACCAGATTCTGGGTTCGAGGGAGCCGCCGGTACACCTTTCCGACCGCCGCTTCTTTGGGGATTTCACCCTCAACGGCACGGCCACTCTGGGGGATGTGCGGGCCGCCTACGGCGTGAGCGTGAGCCGCTTTGCGCCCGAGATGAGCCTGTCCGAGTGCTTCGCCAAAGCGCGCCGCGGCCACCCGGTGGTGGGCGACCGCATCGACCTGGGCAATCTGATGCTGGTGGTGCGCGCGGTGGACGGTGACCGCGTCACCAGGGTGGGCCTGAAACTGCGCAAGGACCCGTGACCGGGCGCAGTGGTCGCCTATTCCAGCACCACCACCGGCAGCCAGCCCAGCGCCTCGAGCTGGGGCTTGACCACGCGGAGATCCCCCACCACCAGCCACTGCATGTCGCGGCTCTTCAGCCAGCGGCTGCTGACGTCCTGCACGGCGGTCAGGCGGGTGCGGCGCACCTCGTCGGCGTAGCGTTCGATGGCGTCGTCGGGACGCTTGAAG
>JAVEVZ010000297.1:0-3735 GCA_034004805.1 Spongiibacteraceae bacterium
CTTCCAGGTGCATGCGGTCCGCCCGATCCTCCAGGATGAAATCCGGCACCAGGTCGTCGTCGTTGTATTCCACAGCCAACGGTTTGCGGAACTGCCGCTTTTCGCTGACCAGGCGCAGGGCCAGGCGGCGTTCCAGGTCTGAATCCACCGGCACCCAACTGGTCGTGTCGGCCAACTGCAGGGCGGCCATATCCCGAATGGCAATCCAGGGTCCACGCTTTCCCTCGACTCGCTCCACCCGCAGCAAAACGAAAACCGGCGCGGCCGTCGCCTGCATCATGTCTCCACCACCAAACCACCGGGCGTTCCAGCGGTCCCATTCGGCCTGGGTCATATAGAACGGCTGGCGCGTGTGCGCAAGGGATAGGGCTACGCCTGCCTTCGATGGCGCGACCTCCCGCAGCAATCCAGCGGCATAGCCATAGTACCGGTGGCCATCTTCCCGTTCCCGCAATGCATCCATGAAGCTCGTGACGGCCTGCTGACTTTCGTCGGCTTTGTCGCTCCGGTACGGCGGGGGCATGTAGAACAGCGGGGCGAGATCCTGCGCGCGGACACGGATGCCGCCGACCGCTGTCACCAGTCGGTGGTGGACCGTCCAGTAGTGCCGCTTTCCGGCGAACCACGGTCGCCAGGTGGTCAGCTCCGCCTCCAACCACAAAGCCTCAAGAAGGGTGAGCAATCGGCCGCGGCGAACGGTCCGCTCTCCTGTGGGTCGGTGCGCCGGTTTGCCGTCGGCCGGATCGCCTGCGGCCTTGTCGTTACGGTATGCCGGGGCGGCGAGGTTTACGACGAGTTTCCCTTCCTTAACTTCCAGGACCGGTGCCGTTCGCGTTTCCGCGCCCGCTTTCTTGACCTCGACGCGCAGCGGGCACCCGATTGCATGGCGCGTGGTGTCGGTGCGATGCAGTGGGTACAGGTAGAACGTGGTGTAGGGAGTGGTCCGGCATCCCACCCCCAAGGGGATAGGCTCAGCCCGGCAGTGACAGGCCACCTGGCCGGCGTTACCGTGATACGGCTCAAGATAACGGCGGCGGCTATCCCGGTCCTTCTCGATGGCGCTGAGGAGCGCATCGCCGCCAGCGGCGAAACTGATACGTGGATCCGCTCTGCTCGGCGCTGCACACATCGACCACTAGCCGCCCTTGTACGTCCCGCGCTTCTGACCAATCAGCGTCACGACCAAGACCGCGAGAACTCCCACCAGGTAGAACTCTAATCCGTTACTCAGTACCACATCCACCGCTGCCTGCGGCGTTTGCAGGTTCCCATCGTAGCTCGTGAGGTTGTAGGCCGCCCACGGCATGACGGGAATCATCGACCGCGGGTACCAGCGCCACCTGGTATCTTCGTTCACAGAACGTTCGTTTCCGGCTTTCATTTACACTACCTCGACCCTTTCCAGCGCACCAAGCGCCTCTGCTGTTTTAATCTCACCGCCAATGACAAAGGCTTCGGCGGCTTCCTTGAGTACCGCTTTATTGGTTTCGAGGAAGCGCCTCAGTCGCTCAGTTTGGGCATCGCGCATTACCTTGAGAGCCGCGGCATTTACCCGCGCCTCGCCCTCTGATTCTGGTGTTATAAACCATGCCTGGCCTGGTGCGAATCCAGCCGCCATGTGGGCCTTAGCCTCCCGCTCCCACCCGCCGTTATCCGACGCGCTCCCGCTCTTGAGCGTCCCGAAGATCACCTCTTCGGCAACCTGCCCCGCCAGCGCGTTCAGCATGTGTGCCCAACTGATCTCGGCGTCCCGCGGACCTTCTAACTCAAAGGAAACATGGCCGTTCGGGCACGCGGCATAGGGGCGGACATATCCATACACCCACGTCGGTTTCTTGGGGAACAAGGCTATCGACAGCAGATGACCTGCCTCGTGTACCGCATAGCGGTACAGCTCTTTCGCATCAACTGGCTCCGCTTTCGCTAGCTGGCACGTGGCGGCGGCGCCTTCTACCCTCCTCGCCTCCACTCGGCCGCCCAACCCGGACGCTACCCAGAACATCCCAACCACGAAGTGGTAGACCGTTGCTGCCATCACCCCATTTAACAACGGCATGCTGATCTGTTCCACCCGTTCCGCGGGCAGGAGCTGGTATCCCGTCACTACCACCACGATCAGCAGCAGAACCCCCACATGCCTGGGAAGTGACCCGACTGCATCAAACAGCATCCCGGCCTGCTCGCTTAACCTCTTTGCCAGGAAGGTCCTGAAATTACCCTCCTGTCTTTCTGTAATGCCTGATTCGTTTGCCATGACTAACGCTCCCTATCTTTGCGATATCTTTCTCAAACATTCACCGGCTGTTGGCAACACGGGCAGAGTGTCGGTCGATGTTCCGGCCGAACAAGCCCCTTCACGAGCAGTGCCACTATGGTTTTGTGCGTAATTACCCGCGTAATCGCTACTCCGGCACCGAAACACGCGCCGTAACCCACCACCCGATTCTTGATGGCGTGGAAATAGTCAGCCCCAAACACCTCTTCCGACCCCGGTATCTGCGCAATATCGAGCATCATCTGGCTGTAGAGGTCGTGGAGCCAGTGTGCTGCCACCAGCCCTAATGCAAAGGTCACCACCGTAGCCATCGCTCGTACTAGCGACACTCTCCCGAGCCCGTCCTTTATGTCGTAGAACAGCGCAATCACCAAGGATAGACTGAATGCGAGGATGAGCACGCCAGGCCGCTGAAGGTTTTCTACATAGCCATACAGGTTATGAATGAATGCACCGAGCGCAACCGCAGATCCAACCACGCTGACGGCATCCCTGGTCCGTTGGGCAATCACCATCATTCAAGCCAATCCGTAGACGGTGGTGGCAATGGCCCCCCGCCGGGTTTCGGAATAAACCCAGCACATTCCACTGCGTCAGGCGGCGCAAACACCACTACCCATGGCCCGAGCCGTTCCGTCGCACTGAAGCGCGCGCACTTGTCATCGAGACAGCAGGTCGGGCCGCACTTTACGATCTGCTCTCGCTCTTTCTGGCCCTCTATGTCCACCGACTTGTCCTATGCGTTTTCTTGCACGCGCCGGAGCGCGCTCACAAGCATCGCAATTTCCGACCCCTCGTGGCGTCGATTGAAATAATTGGTGTTCTCTCCATACGTCCAGGAGTTGCCTTTAGGCCCAACAACGCGCTGAATGGTCCGCTCCTGGGCATACAGCAGCCCCCATCCTTCCGGCACCTCATCAGGAGCAATCAAGCCCGGCGGACACAGATAGAAGCGATACGAGCCCATGCCCGACTCCGCACTCCCCCGAAACGGCTTGCGGCGGTCAGCAAGAAAATCTCCGCGGGTAGCTTTGCATTCCACCAGCACTGAGTAGTTCGACCGCCACCCTATGGCGTCGGGCGTTTCGCCAGTCGCCGTGAATGCCGTCAACTCCGTCAGCACAACGCTGCATCCGCAGTTACTGCGTAGCCACTTTGCCGCACGCGCCACCAGCTCGTCATGCAAGGTCGGTGCCCGCGGCGCCCTTGCTGGCGACGGTGTACTGGAAGACAAGGTCCGCTGAAGGATGGCCATCGTTCTTCGTCTCGAAGCCGTTATAAGGCCTTCCGCACACTGGTGTTGGTATGCTGTTTCATGCGGTATCGCAGCCCGAAGCCAACGGTGTAGCCAACCACCACTACCACAGCGGTTGTGGGAAAGGAAAGCATCACAGCGTTTTTAACGGCGACACTAAGCGCGATGAGGCCGGCAGTCAGGATTCCCCACCAAAATACAGCTT
>JAVEVZ010000298.1:0-3732 GCA_034004805.1 Spongiibacteraceae bacterium
GGTTGGTGTCCTTCCCGAACCCAAAACCGATCTGCAGGGAGCCGTCGATCGCCGCTGCCATGCCGCAGACTTTTTCCGCCCAGGCCAGGTCGCTCTGCCCGACCGAGGCAAAGGTCTCCACGACCTGGTGGTTGAATTGCTCATCGCTGGGTAACAGCGGGCCGATGCTGCCGGACATTTCAGGCACTCCTCGGGTGAATAATGGCCAGAAATCTCCCGGCGTCGCTATAGGTGGAATGTTCCGCAACCGTTTCAGCCGGCTAAGGTATGTCAGCGCGCAACCCGCTGTAAAGTTTGGCAACGGCGCGCGGGTAAAACGCGCGCGGACCCCCTGCCCGGTGGAACAACCGAAGCGCCGCTTAAGCGCGGAGGGGGCGGCGAGCGTAAACGGCTGCAGGCTGCGCCAAAACCACGAAAGACCGTTCAGCGCCTGCGGACAGTCAGACGCATTTTGCTGGCGGGAGGCCCGCTCAGCGGTTTGGAAACAACGGCAGTAGCGCGGCTTAATCGCCCACCCAGTCGCCATCCTGCGTCAAGGTAACCCACGGCTCCGAATGCCAGTAAAAACGGCCGTCACCGCTGGGCATCGTGCAGTTGTAGCGGCTGCGACCGGCGGGGAGGGGACGGTCTGCACGGGTGGCGAGGGTGGTGTCGTTCTGCCACTGCACGGGGATGGCGCCCTGGCCACTGGCGTAGCAGCGCAGTTGCCGGGTTGCCCAGTCGCCCGCCTGCAGTTGCAGGCTCAGGGGCGGCCGGCTGCCATGGGGCAGCGGGTTGTCAGGACGCTTCACGTTGGCGAGCGGCATGGGCAGCGTGCGCAGGCGTTCGCGAAACGCGGCAGCGGTACCGTAGTCAGCGGAGACGGGAAAGCGCGGCAGCGCGAGTGGGTCGCTGTTATAACCCACCGGCCCGGATTGCTGGCCGAAGGCGCGGTAGCCGAGGTTTTTCACGATGTCTTTGACGGCATTATTGTATTCGCCGTAGGGGTAGGCGAGGACGCGATGGCTTTGCCGCGTCTCCTGCTGGATGCGTTGTTCGGCCAGTTCAATTTCCTCGCGGATGCGTTCCCGCCAGTCGGCGTCGCTTTCGCCCGTTTGTTTGCGCGGCAGGTGTGCGTGGGTGTGGGTGTGGTTGGCGAGGGTGACACCCGCCTTGCTGAGTTCGCGCAACTGCTCCCAGCTCATGTGTGAGCCATAGCCACGGTCCACGGGTTCGGAGTTGACAAAAACAGTAAACGGTATGTTGCGCTGACGCAGCATGGGCCAGGCATTGTCAAAGATATTCAGGTAGGCGTCATCGAAGGTGATAACCACGGCTTTATCCGGCAGTGGCGTCCGCTCGGCAAGGGCCTGCATGAGCTGCGCCAAAGAGATGACGTGATAACCGCCCTGTTCGAGGATGTCGAGGTGCTCGCGAAAGCGATCTGGCGTGACACTGGTGATGGCCGGCGTGGAGTCGCCGACGTGATGGTATTGAAGAACGACAGCGCTGTCCGCGGCCCGGCCGGTGTGGGCGATGCAGACCACAAGCAGCGCAAACAAGGCATGCCTGATGCTCAGCCGCTGCGCATTTCCCGGCGCCGCTGGGCGCGCTGCACGGCGGCCAGATACTGGGTGAGCCGGGTGCGCTGGTTGGGTTGTGGCACGCTGAGGCGCCCGCCGATCAGCGTGTGGGCGTTGGGGGTTCGCATCGGATAGACACTGCGGATATCGATGTGGCATATCACTTCCTGACCGTCGGGCAAGTGGATCCGGCAATCCTGCAGCCGGGGAGCGCGTTCGAAATGGCGGGCAACATCGCCGTCGATATCGAGTTTGATACCCTCGAAGGACAGGTTGATGATATGGCCGTCGACCAGATTTTCCTCGCCGTCGTCGTCGCTGGTTTTTTCAGCCGGGTGTGTCGGTACAAGGGGTATCTGGATAAACAGGTCGCTCTCACTGGCGACGTAGACCCGGTAGGCCTGGCGGTTGCGGCTGATGCCGATATTTTCCGGCAGTTCAACGCGGTAGATCGGTGCGCCGCCGCGGAATTCCCGCGCCAGCAGCCGCGAATAAAAACTCACCGCGATGCTCTTGGAGCGGCTGGTGATCTCCAGCGCGTCCCCCTCCAGCAGATCGCCGCTGCCCTCGGGCGGGAAAAATTCGTCCAGTATCAGATCGCCCTCGTTGGCATTGATGGCGAGTATCAGACTCTGGAAAGAGCGGCCCAGACGCGGGCATTTCACATCGATAAAGACATGCCTTTCCTGCACCATTTCCAGGCGCTCAAACCGGCTCTGATCCTCGCCGGGGGGCGTGGGACTGCCGGTGAATCGCTTTAACAGCTTTTGGAAAACGGCCATGGCGACGCTGCTGAAAAACCCGCGCCATGGTATGCCAAACGCGCGGCAGGGCGCAAAGCGCGGCATTGGCGTCGCCGTTGTTCTTCAGCGGTCTCCTAGGCAAAACGGGGGCGGTAGCCGATAACGGCATCCCGCTCCAGCCGCTCCAGGGCATCATCGTCCAGGCCCAGGCGCTGGCCCAGAACAAGCCGGTTGTGCTCACCCAGCAGGGGCGCCACGTGACGGATGGGCAGATAGCTGCCGTCAAAGCGGAACGGGAACGACGGGTAATCGAGCTCCCCGGCCACGGCATGTGTGCGGCGCTGATAAAACCCGCGGGCATGCAGTTGCGGGTGGGTGTGGAGGTCGCGCACGTTGCGCAGGTACGCGGCCGGCACACCGGCCGTGGCCAGCTCTCCGGCCAGGGCTTGTGCCGGTGACTGGCTGCAGTAGTGGCTGAGTTGCTGCAGGATCCGGTCCTGGTGTTGCCGGCGCTGCTGCGGGTCCTGCAGCGCGGGGTCGCGCAGGGCCTCGAGTCCGGGCCGGGCGCACAGGGCCTGCCAGTGCTCGGGCCGCGATACGGAGATCCCCAGCCAGTTGCCGTCCCTGCCTTTGAACACGCCCTGGGGGCAGGCCTCAGGACTGCTGTTTCCCTGGCGCTCCAGCAGCTGGCCGAAGGCGGTGTACTCCAGTACCTGCTCCGCCGCGATGGCCAGGCCCGCTTCCACCAGCGGCACTTCCACCTGTTGCCCGCCCAGGCCCCGGGCGCGCAATTGCAGTGCCGCGAGGGTGGCGAACACTGCGTTCATGCCGCCCAGGGGATCGACACAACCGCGGGGAACCAGTGGCGAGCGATCGGGAAAACCTGTCAGCCAGGCCAGCCCCGAAACCTGCTCGATGGTCATGGCGAAGCCGGTGCGGTCCCGCCAGGGGCCCTCCAGGCCGAAGGCGGGCATGCGCACCAGGATCGCGTCGGGATTGAGGGCCTCGACCTTGTCCCAACCCAGATCAAACTGTTCCAGCACCCGGGGCGAGAAATTCTCGATCACGATATCGGCCTGGCGAATCAATTGCTCCACCAGCTCGCGGCCGCGGGGGCTTTCCAGGTCCAGGGTGATGCCCAGTTTGTTGGTATTGGCGCCGTGGGTGACGCTGGAAATTTCCCACAGGGGTTTGTCGCCGGGCTTCATGCCGGCGGCGAAACGCATGCCGTCCGGGCGCTGTATGGATTCAATTTTTATCACCTCCGCACCCAGGGCGCCGAGGCAGGCGCTGGCAAAGGGGCCGGCCCAGAACGCGGTGAAGTCGACCACGGTCATCCCCGCCAGGGGCAGGTCGCCCTCGGCGCCAAAGCCTGTGGGGCGCGCTGATGACGGCGCTACTGCAGTGGCGTCTTCACCCGGGCCAGG
>JAVEVZ010000299.1:0-3731 GCA_034004805.1 Spongiibacteraceae bacterium
GCGAATTCAACCGTTACACCACGACCACCATCGTGGTATCCGACCCCGAACTCAGTCGCCTGCGCATCGGCGGCTACTTCAAGGCGGGCGAAACCGAAGCGCTGTTGGGCGCACTGGAATCCGGCTTTGGCGTCAAGGTGATCCGCGCCAATGACAAGCTGGTTTACCTGACACTCGCCGAATGAAACCGCAGGCGCCAACGCCGCTGCCCAAGCACAACCCGCGGGGGTCAGAAGGAGAATCAGGACCCCGCCGGTCTACCGGCTTGGCCCAACCCTCGGCAATGTGCCGTTTGCGTGCGGTCGTCCTGCAGCGCCTCCCCAACCAGACAGGTGCGGGAAATTTATGCGTATAGGCTGTGTGATCGATATTTGGCGCTACCCGGTCAAGAGCATGGGCGGCGAGCGGCTGGACAGTGCCCAGGTCGGCCTCACCGGCCTGGCGGGAGACCGGCACTGGGCGGTGATCGATGCGGAACAGACCGAGATCCGCAGCGCCAAGCGCTGGCCTGCGCTGATGCGCTACAACGCGAGCTATCGCGACGGCGCCGCGCCGGGCACGGACGACTGCGGGAGCCAGGTGCAGCCGGTCACTGTCACCGCACCGGACGGCCAGCAACTGGGCAGCGACCAGCCGGACCGCGACCGGCAGCTGAGCGCCTGGCTGGGCCGCAGTGCAGTGCTCAGCCAGCGCCCCCCGGCCAGTGCGCGCAACCACTACCGGCTGGCGCGGGCGCGCACCGAGGACGGCATGGCCGCGGAAATGGGCCTGCTGGCCGGCGAAACACTGCCGGATTACAGCGCGGTATCCGCGGAGGTCATGGGCGCCCTGGCCGACTGCGTGACGCCTCCGGGGGTCTATGTCGACGCCTTTCCGCTGCACCTGCTCAGCCGCAACACCCTCGCATGGCTGGCCGAACGCAGCGGGCTCGATACTGACGTGCGGCGCTTCCGTCCCAACCTGCTGGTGGATATCGACGACGCAGGGATCAGCCGTGGCGAGGACAACTGGCTGGGAGCGCGCCTGGGGATCGGCGAGACGGTGCTGCGGGTCGACTCAAAGACTGTGCGTTGCGCCATACCCGGACGCCCCCAGCCCCTGAACGGTGTCTCCGACCAGCCCGCGCTGGTACGCGCGCTCGTGGAACACTGCCAGCGCTGCCTGGGGGTCAATATCATTGTCGAACAGCCGGGCCTGATACGCACCGGCGATGCCATCAGGCGCCTGGATTGAGCGGACTGCAAAGCAGGCCCTGCCTTGATGTAACGTCTGTGCTTTCCCTGTCGATGGCTTGGGGCTGTCGACGTTCACTGTGCAAGGAATCCTTATGTCCCGTATCCAACACATCACCCCCCCCGGCATGTTCCAGCTCGACGGCTTTTCCCATGTAGTTGTGAGCAGCGGGCGCACCGCCCATATCGCCGGCCAGGGACCTTTCGATGAAAAAATGAAGCTGATCGGCAAGGATGATCTCTACGCCCAGACCGTGCAGGCCTACCGGAATATGTGCCGCTGCCTGGCCGCGGTCGGTGCCGGTCCGGAGGACGTGGTGTCCAGCACCATTTACGTGGTGGACCTGGACGACGCCAAAGCCGCTGAATTCGTCAGGGCCATGGGCGAAGCGCTGGACGGCAAACCGTTTCCGGCCAACGCCTCCACCCTGGTGGGTGTCACGCGGCTGGGGATGCCGGGCATGCTGGTGGAAATTTCCGCTATCGCGGCGGTGGATTAAGGCAGCGCTGAACAACGGCTGCGCACCACACCCGGGACTCTTTAAGCCGCGCGGATCACCGGCGGCCCGCTGTGAAAGCGCAACTCGGTGTCATCGTTTTCGATCAGGGCCTGCTCCACGCCGGCGAAATACGCGATGCGCGCATCGATGGGCGCGTCGCTGTAATCCCGCGCCAGGCCCAGGTAGTGAATGAAATGGCGCGACTCCGAGGCCAGCAGACCGCGGTAGAAACTCCCCAGCTCTTCATCCAGGTGCGGCGCCAGGCGCGCAAAGCGCTCGCAGGAACGGGCCTCGATAAATGCGCCGACAATCAGCGTATCAATCAAACGCTCGGGCTCGGCCTTGCGGATATGCTGGTGCAGGCCCGCGGCATAGCGCGCAGCGCTGAGCTGGCGGTAGGCGATATCGCGCCGCTTCATGATCGCGATCACCTGCTCGAAATGACGCAACTCTTCCCGCGCCAGCCGCGACATGCGCTCGATCAGCTCGGGGCGCTCGACGTAGCGGTACAGCAGATTGAGGGCCGTGGACGCCGCCTTCTTTTCGCAGTTGGCGTGATCAATCAGCAGCAGCGGAATATCCGTGAGTGCGGCGGTGATCCACGCCTGCGGCGTGACGCAGGGCAGAAACGCTTCGATCTCGGATAAATCAGTCATGGTTCAGACATACCGGTCATGGCTCAGAGGGAACTCAGAGGGCGCACTCAGAGCGTGGTCTCAGGCGTGCAGATGTGGCGCGCGCACCAGGATGTAGCGCTCGTAATGGGCTTCGGACAGCAGATGGAACTCGCGGTCGATGGCGTCGCGCAGGGCCTCCAGCGACCAGTCGGCGCAATGGGGCTGGCGCGCGAAACCCCAGTCCTCGGTGGTCTGGATCTGACTGGCACCGGCTTTCAGCAACTCCGTGATCCACATCGCCGGGGCGCGGTGCCGGGAATAGCGTATCCGCTGGTCTTCGAGGCGGGCGCGCAAACGCGCCGTATCGAACAGGTCCAGTTTGGCGCTGACGATCTGGGTCAACAGGCGGTCCAGGCGCTCCATCACCCGCTGCTTCTGTTCGTCGGTATAGCCGTTCCAGTGGATGACCTCATGGGCATAGCGCTTGCAGCCACGGCAGACCGTATCGCCGATTCCGGTCGAACACACGCCCACACACGGGGTCGGGACCGCCTGCTGCCAGTTTTCTGCCTTCACGCTTCGCCCCTCCTGATTCTGCCCCGTTACGCCCGGCGCAATTCTAGCCCAAGCGCGAGTCCGGCCCAAACCTGAGGCCGAACAGGCAGGCGCCGGTCACCCATACCGTCTTATAACACCGCAATCGAGGGGACAGGCCGGATTTGTCAAGGAATCCCTGAGGAACGTCGCGAGAAAAAGCAGGTGGGATGGCCCTAACCGGAACTGGCCGCGCAGGAAACGGAGTCTATACGGGAATAAATAAGTATTCCGAGCACCGCCGACATCCCAGGTGTCGAGCGCAACCGTTCTTCAGGGATTCCTTAATTTCGGCCCCGCGCTCAGCTATAATGCCGCCCCTGCTGACATCGATGATGGGCATCGATAGCCCCGGCCACTGGCGATCCTGGTGGAGTTGGGTATCCACAGACCGTAAGGAAGGAGCAATTCCGTGCTTGAAGCCTACCGCGACCACGTGGCCGAACGCGCCGCCCAGGGCATTCCCCCCAAGCCCCTGACCGCCGAGCAGACCGCGAGCCTGGTGGAACTGTTGAAAAATCCGCCCCAGGGCGAACAGGACACCTTGCTGGACCTGATCACCAACCGCGTGCCGCCGGGGGTCGACGAGGCCGCCTACGTCAAGGCCGGTTTTCTGACCGCGATCATCAAGGGCGAAGCGAAGTCGCCGCTGATCGACCGCAAGAAGGCCACGGAACTGCTGGGCATGATGCTGGGTGGCTACAACATCGAAACGTTGATAAGCCAGCTGGAGGACGCCGAACTGGCTGAACACGCGGCCGAGCAGCTCAATCACACCCAGCAGAAGA
>JAVEVZ010000300.1:0-3728 GCA_034004805.1 Spongiibacteraceae bacterium
CCGGGCGCTGGCCAAGATCGATATGCTGAGCCGCGCCGGTCTGCACGCGCGGGTCCGGGATATCCAGGCCGACAGCCGCGAACATTTCGAGCGCGCCATCGCCCAGTTGCAGGACGTGGCGCCACTGGCAGCCACGCGCCTGCACGAGCGTTTCATGGCCCAGGCGCCCAAGCTGCTGGACGGCGTGCCGCGCAGCGACTTCTTCGTCGAGCGGGTACTGGCGGCGGTCGAGGCGGACGACCCACTGCTGATGACCCTCGCCGATGTCGAGGAAATGCTGGTACTGGTGTTCGAGCTGATCAACGGCCGCGAACTGCCCATCCTCACCTTCCACTACGTGGGGCGCTGGCGGCTGGCGGAAGCGCTGGACCAGCTGGAAAACCGTCGCAGCCAGTTCCGCGTCGCCCAGGCCGCCGGCAGCAACCGGGTACGGGCGCTGGCGTCGTGGCTGGTCGAAGTGGAAATCCTCAGTTATGCCGAGGTGCCGGACGGCCTGCCCGCACAACCCCTTATCGAACGCGTGGTGGACGCCCTGAACCGGCTCACCCAGCGCGTGGATGCGGCCCATGCGGCCCACGCCGCTGCCACTGCGCACCCGCCTTTTCAGGCTGCCGCCGAGCGCGTCGAGCTGGAGCACGCATCAGGCCTGCTGACCACCGCACTGCGCCTGTACAAGACCGCGTACCAGTCCTTTCTGCAGGTGGGCAAGGCCCACGCCGATATGCTCAAGGCCAGCGCGGGCTGGAACCAGCTGGTGGAACGCTCGGCGGGTCCGTCGCCGGAGCTGCGGGTCGGGCCCGGGCGACGCGGGCTGCGCATTATCGAAGGCGTGCTGGCGCTTGAACCCGACCAGCGCACCGCCGTCTGCCAGCACCTGCTGGCCTACCTGCACGGCGAACATATCGAGCGCCGCCAGCGCGGCCACTTCGCGCGCCGCGCCACGGATATGCGGCCCCTCACGCTGGACTCCGCGCGGCGTCTCGCCGTGGAGATCGCCCTCGCCCTCGAACCGCATATTCTGCTCTCGCGCCCGGAAATCCAGCGCGGCGTCACCGCCACGCTCGCCAGCTACCTGGGGGATCTGGAACCGGGCATGAGTGCCCTGGCCAAACGCAACCTGGGCGAGGCCATGGCCCGCGACGTCCAGCAGGACATGAGTCGCGCTGCCGAACAACTGGCGCTTGCACTGGTCAAGCACTACCGCGTGGAACTCACCGAGTCCGCCAGTCGCTTTCTGCAGGACAACTACGGCGCGCGCCCGGAAATCCTCGGCATCCTCACCCAGCACCTGCCCAGCGAACTGCCCGCCCGCTCCTTCCTCAGCGCCCGGCCCGCAGTGCTGCCCGCCGCATCACTGGAGTGGTACCGCTGCCTGGTACGGGCACGACGGGTGTTGCAGCGTTGAGCACCGGCCAGGCTACCGCGCCGCAATAGCGGCCCAGCAATTCGCTCCACGGCGAGCCGCGGCCTGCGCGCCACACGTTGGTATGCAGCCAGCGCAGACTGTCGGCGTCCGCGGCCAGCAGGCGGCGCGAGGCGGCGTCCAAAGCGTCGGGGCCTTCTTTCAGGCAGCGGCTTCTCAGTTCATGCATCGCCTCGGCTCGCCCGGCGCCGCGCCGGTGCCGGGCCAAGGCTACCTGCAGCGCGTTGATACGCGGGTGAATAATGGCCTGTGCAAAGGCCGAGTCGGTACTGTTCACCAGCGCTGTCATCTCCAGCGGCGCCTGCCTTTCACCGGGGTTCGCCAGCCAGCCCCCGCGACGCAGCCAGGCGCCTGCGTCCATGCGGCTCATCAGGACAAAGATCGGTGCGGCGAGAATCAGCGGCAGCGCCACCGGCAGCGACCACACAAAGAAGGCCGGCTTCAACCACAGCGCGAAGCCGGCCCAAGCCAGCGCCAGCAATGAGCCGGCACCCTGGCTGAGCAATGCACGGCGCCAGCCCAGTTCACCGCTGCGGTTCTGGCCCGCCCAGCGCAACGATGCGTTGCACAGCGCCTCGACCACATACCGGCTGTGGGACAACATGCGGATGGGAGCCAGCAGTGCGGAAAACAGCGTTTCTATGCCGACGCTGCCCAGCATCCGCCATGCACCGCCGAACTGCGTCGCGCGACGCTGCACCAGCATGTCGATCGCGGCCAGCAGCTTGGGGATCAGCAGCAGGCCCAGGGTAATCGCCACCAGCGCACCCGCACGCTGCGGATGCCACTCGGGCCACAGCGGAAACAGGCGCCCCGGCTCCGGAAAATAATCAATGGGCCACAACACCAGGCGCGCGGTTTCTACCGTGGTCAGGGCGAGAAACAACAGCCACAGCGGCGACGCCAGGTACGCCATGATGCCGTTGATCAGCGCCATGCGGTGGGCGAAGCGCAAGCCCCGGCTGCGGAACAGCAGCCACAGGTGCTGCAGGTTGCCCTTGCTCCAGCGCCGGTCGCGGGTCAACTCGTCGACCAGGGTAGGCGGCGACTCTTCATAGCTCCCGCCCAGTTCCGGCTCCAGCCAGACCTCATAGCCCGCGCGCCCCATATAGGCCGCTTCAACAAAGTCGTGGCTCAGTACCGGGCCGCTGAACAGGCCGCGACCGGGTAGCGTGCGAAGTCCGCAATGGGCCATAAAAGGCGCGACCCGAAGCACTGCGTTGTGGCCCCAGAACGCCGCCTCGCCCAATTGCAGCGCCGCCAGCCCCTGACTGAACAGCGGCCCGTAGAGCTGACTGGCAAACTGCTGGTTGCGCGCGAACAGGGTACGGGCATTGATCAGGCCGGGACTGGTCTGCAAGATGCCCACCCGGGGATTGCGCTGCATCAGGCGCACCATCCGCACCAGGGTCTCGCCCTCCATCAGACTGTCGGCATCGAGCACCGCCATATAGCGGTAGCGCCGGCCCCAGCGGCGCAGGAAGTCGGCAATATTGCCGCTCTTGTGTTTCAGGTTGAGCGTGCGTCGTCGGTAAAACAGGCGGCCTTCCGCATTCAGTTCCGCGCACAGTGCGGCCCAGGTCGCCTGCTCTTCCAGCCAGACCTCCGCATCGCGGCTGTCGGAGAGTATGTAGAAATCAAAATGCGCCAGCTCACCTGTCCGCTCAAGGCTGCGGTACACCGCTCTGAGTCCCGCCAGGCTGCGCGCCACCGGCTCGTGATAGATAGGCATGACGATCGCGGTACGCGCCAGCGGTGTGGCACTCAGCAGGTCCGGCGCGACACGACGTAACAGCGAGGCGCGGTCACCCCCGCGGCAGCGCAGTACAAAGCCCAGCATCGCGACCCAGAAGCCCACCGATATCCACGCGAACAACAGCGCAAACACGCCGGCCAGGCTGATCTCCACCCAGGTACCGCCGTGGTAGGGCAATACGGACAGCAGGAAATAGGTGGCCACCAGGGTCTGCAACAACACCAGCGCGCCGACCAGTAGCCGGCGGCACACGGCCGTGCGGCGCCAGTCCGGCGCGGCGCTGGCCAGTTGCGACAACTCTACGGGCGGTACGGCGTGAATCATCGGTCGTTACTCCGCTCAGCCAGGCAGCTGTTCACAGGCCTGCGACAGGTTTGGTGGTCGCCATCAGTCACTGCGGTCGCCGGTCGGCGTCGTGAGCCGGTTCAGTAGCCGCCATAGCGGATACTGCCGCGCTCAAGCGGCGGCGCGGCGCGAGGCATTCGCTTATGTGACAGACCAAACTCACGCACCAGCGCCTGCATACCGCGCTCAAAAACCCCGGCATCC
>JAVEVZ010000301.1:0-3723 GCA_034004805.1 Spongiibacteraceae bacterium
GATCGGCCTGCCGGAACAGTACCCGGGCACCACCAACCCGTTCCCGTGGATGAGCGAGATCATGGACCTGAAGAAGGAGAAGAACTTCTTCGAGACTCGTGTCACGGAATATCAGACCGGTGGGGCGTTGGCCTGGGATTGATTTCCTTTTAGCCCCCCCCTCAAAGCCTGCCGAACGGCAGGCTTTGATGGGAAATCGATGCCCAGCCAAGAAACTTAGGTCATTTTTTCTTCATAGGGCAGTTACGTGCGTCATGGTTACGCCCGTTACAGATACTACAGCGCCTTGCATCAGGACACGTCTGCGCGTTATGACCTGGCTTATTACACACAGAGCAACGATTTACGTTGGGGCAGTTTCGCAATGTATGGTTGCCTGCACCGCAATGACTACACGACATAAAAAACCCTCTTAATTACGCACCTGACGTTCCTTCAATACGGAAATCGCCGCCAACTTTTCTTCTAACTGCCCATGATCCCGCAACGCCAAAAGTTCGGCATCATCCAAATCACGAAAAGACTCCTTCAAATCGCCCGCCTCCTTTACTTTGTCAACGGCAAGCTTTCCAAAAGATAGCGCCGTGTTAAACACCCCCTTCCCCACCAATTTCGCGCCAGCCAAAGCAATGTCTTTCGCGCCACTAGCTACTTTTACTTCCTCGTAGGCCTCTTTGAGATTAAAAAACGGGAGCCTAGGCTTCGTCTCAACTTCGTCATCCATCTCGCTATTTCCCTTAGTCAATCATTCAAACTACTTAAGAACGGGACCCGATTCTAGGGTCTATTGACGTTTTGCGCGAGAGGCAGAAGGAGGGGAGGAGCAAACCTGCAGCAAGGCAGTTTTGGCTGGGCACCCCGCCGCCCTTGTTTATCGGCAGCGGCACGCAGCCCCCCCCTCCGAGGCGATTCAGGCCATTGCCTGGCGGCGCGTCTACCATCAACACAAGCCCGCCAGCCACGACCTGAACCTGCGAAGGTACGCCATGAGCCAGAAGATCGACCTGACGATCCAGCACGACTACCTGAATCCCTTTGCCTCGCCAGACAACCCCAGACTGTGCCCCGAACTGGCGGACTACCTGTCGGACAGCGCCTGGTATCACTCCGAACTGGAGCTGCAAATCAGCTGCCCGCAAGACGAGCGCGAGCGCCTGCAGCAGGCCATCGGCAATACCTTTACGGAAAAGAGCGAACAGCTCAGAGGCAATATCAGAGCCCAGCGGCTGGGCGGGGTGGTGCTGGCAGGGCTGGCGATCACCCTGGTGCTGGCGGCCACGGCGCTGGGCGTCGAGGGCACCATCCCCGTGGGGGTAGTCACCGTCACCGCGTGGATGATGATCTGGCGCACCGCGGAGATATTCCTGCTGGATATCCGCAACGGCCGACGGGAGCTGCGCAAGTACCAGCGCATCATCAACGCGCCCAAACACTTCGTCTGAGGCCATGCGCTTGCAGGACTCCGATCGTTACCACGCTCCGCGTGGGAATGCAGCCCTCGACACTCCGCGTTCACCCGCAGCGCCGCATGCTCCAGCGAAGTAGCCTGCACCTCGCTTGGTGGAAAATCGCTGCGCGAGTTTTCCACGGGGTGGCCATCCACCCTACGCAGGGGGATGCCTCGGGCTGTGGCTGGAAGCACCGCCTGGCCGTCATGCCTCAGTGCTTCACACAGGCAAACAGCGCATTTCCGGAGCTGCCGTCCCAGGGAATCAGCTTCTGGTAGTCATGCTCGAACACATGCACCTCGAAGTACGGCTCCAGCAGCGCCTGCAACTCGTCGAAGTTCACCGCGACCATCGGGTGTTCGTCGTGCCACACCTGGGTCTCGTCCGCCACGCGGCGTTCGATGCGCAGCCGCAGCGACTGGCGCTCGCCCGCGCCGGGGTAGTTCCAGCCGGAGCTGAAGCTGAACAAGCCGTCCTCATGCTGGGCGCTGTGGCTCACGCAGGAGGCGTTGTCGATCCGCCGCTTGTCGACCGCGTTGAAGCAGAACAGCCCGTCGCTGGCCAGGGCGCGGTGCGCGGTGGCAATGCAGGCCTGCAGGCGGTCGAGGCCACCGCTGTAGTGGATCGAGTAGAGGAAGCAGGTGATCAGGTCCTGCGGCTCGTCCGCGGTGAAGGCGCACATGTCCTGGCGGGAGAACTGCGCCTCCGGGCAGCGCAGGGCGGCGCGGTCGAGCATCGGCTGGTTGATGTCGAGGCCGCTGCTGGCGTAGCCGGCGTCGATGAAGTGGCGGACATGCGGTCCGGTGCCGCAGGCCAGGTCGAGATGCCGGCGCCCGCCATTGCCGAACAGCTGCTGCAGCCGGTGCACACAGTGGCTCTGCGCCGGGTAGTCGATATCGGCGCACATCAGGTCGTAATAACCGGACAGGTCGTTGTAGAGGGTATTGCCGGCCATGATGGTCTGATGTTCCAGGCGGAGCGTGGGGGCGCGCATCATAGCCCAAGCCGGGGGTGGGGGCATGAAAAGCACGCCCGGCGGCGGGGCGCTCGGTCGGCGCCGCCCGGTGGAGGATCGCTGCGCGAGTCCTCCACCCTACGGAACAGGCCCGCCGCTCAGACGCAGTTGCCGGCGCAGCCGCCGCGGGCGCAGGCCGGGGGCTCGGGGTTCTTCAGGGCGCGGCTGCTGACCACGCCGGAGGCGCCGAGCAGCTTGGTCACCGGGGCGGCGTCGGGGATCGAGGCATCTTCCGCCAGGCTGCAGGCGGCGCGCAGTTCGCCCCAGGTCTTCGGGCTCAGGGCCATCGGGTGCTGGACTTCGTACACCTGGCCGTTGGCTTCGCAGCGGTAGTCGTAGGTCGGCATGGGGATTCCTCTCGCGGTGGTTGCGGGTGGCGATACTCTACCCGTTCCTATCGCCACGGAAAGAGGCCTCGCGGCAGCGCGGCATGGCGCAGTTCGCAGGTTGCACCATGGAACCCCGGCACGCCGGGCCGGTCAGTCTGTTACCGTGATGCGGCTCACCCGCAACGCCCCAGCGCAAGGAACTTGCCCATGATCGTTCGCCACCCTGCCCTGTTCGCCCTCGCCATCGGCCTGCCGCTGGCGGCCTGCGCCGCCACGCCCGAGGCGCTCAAGCCGTTCCCGGCCGCTGCCGCGGGTTACCAGCGCCACGTGATCGACCTACCGGCACAGCCGGACGAGGCCGACCACAAGGTGGAGCTGATCGCCGGCAAGACCATGGAGGTGGACTGCAACCAGCGCCGCCTGGGCGGCCAGTGGCAGGAGAAGACGGTGGAAGGCTGGGGCTACGGCTACTACGAGCTGGAGAAGGTCGGCCCGGCGTTCGGCACCCTGATGGCCTGCCCGGACGACAGCCGCAAGCGGGCCTTCGTGCCGGTCGGCGGCGAGCCGATGCTGGTGCGCTACAACAGCAGGCTGCCGCTGGTGATCTACGCCCCCGCCGACGTGGAGGTGCGCTACCGCATCTGGTCGGCCGGCAAGGACAGCAGGCCTGCGTTGCAGCAGTAGAGGGAATCCCCCCTAACCCCCCTTTTGCAAAGGGGGGGATGGCTCGGTGGTGTGCTGGAGAATGGCGTTCTGTGCCTGAACACCTGTAGCTCCACCGACCGACTCCCTCTCTGCCAATACAGGGATGGCTCGGCGGTGTGCTGGAGAATGGCGTTCTGTGCCTGAACATCAGGAGTCGCACCGCCCCACTCCCCCCTTTGTAAAAGAGGGGCCGGGGGGGATTCCGCCGCTGCGGGTGACGCCCCCC
>JAVEVZ010000302.1:0-3719 GCA_034004805.1 Spongiibacteraceae bacterium
GGCCGGGGTCGAGCCGCGCCCCTCGGCCGGCCCTGCAGTCACTGCCGCAGCCAACACCGACGATACCCGCAACACCAGGCGCGGTGATCGCGAGCTTGTCGACCCCGATAACTACACCCTTGGCTGGATCTATTACGACTGGAGCGGCGAAGACCCCGGCCTGGACGCGCTGGCCGAGCAGCGCGTACCCCGCATCGGCAATTTTGACGGCGATACCGTTACCGAATTCAACCGCCAGCAATTTGTCGATAAAGAGCGCGAGCGGCTGTACGCCCTCTATGCCGAGGGCCGCGGCGTCGGCAGCATTGTGGCCAATATCACGGGCACGCTGGGCGAGTATGACCCGGGTTACGGCGAGTTCTATATCGACCCGTTCTCACCCGGTAGCACCATTACTTTTGGTCCCTCCTATAACAGCGACCGCCAACTCGCGCACCAGGCCCTGAATACCAGGAAAGATTTTGGCGCCGGCCTGAAATTCAACAACGCACTCAAGGCCTACGTCTGGAAGGTGCCACCATCCGAGGCGGCCGAACTGATAGCCTTGTTCGAGCGGGAAAACAATCCAGGCCGCAAAATCTACGCGCGCACCCGCCTTAAAATCCTCGGCGCCCACTCGCAGGGCCCACAGAACCGGCACGAGATCGAAACCGAAGTTCTCGACTACACGCTTTTTACCGAAGCGGGTACCGAGCTTGCGCGGTTCGACCTGCAGAACTGACGCCCGGCGCGTCCCGCGCTACGCCCCAAGCTCCAATACCGCAGCTCGTTCCCGCAGCCACTGATCGAACGCCTGCAGCGCGGGCCTGCGCTGCTCGGGCGTTGCTGGGTCGCTCAACAGGGTGTCGAGGCTTTGCTGCACAGCGGGTAGGTTCTGCCAGCGCTCGCGACAGAAGGTGAGCCAGCGGGCCTGCTCCTCCGGACTCAGGCTGTCGGGGAAATTGCGTGCCCTGTAGCGCCACAGCAACTCCGGCAGGCGTTCGTCGCGAAATGCCCAGTGGCCCGCCAATTCCCGGGCAGAGGCGTTGCGCACCTGCACCATCAGGCGCTTGTCGTCGTCCTCGAAAAATCCGTCGTAGAGCATTTCATCCGGATCGTCCCGCGCTGGAAATCCCCCGCTCCGGAAAACTTCGGTGAGCTTGGCGGGCAGGTCCGGCGCGCCGATCAGTTGCTGGTAATGGCGCTCGCACTGCCGGCGATCCAGCGCCAGGCGCTGCTCCACCGCCGCGTCCATTACCGACAGGGGCGCCAGCGCCGGGGCGCGGTTGCAGTGCACCAGTTTCAGCGCCGGGCGGCTCTCGCCCTCGCCGAGATCGGCACTGGCGGTGTACAGCCGCTCGCGAATGGTCTCGGCATCCCAGTCCAGCCAAACCGGCGCGGCGCGCAAATCGGCGCAGATCACGGCATTGCGGTTAGTCGGATGCGGCGCCAGCGGCACGATCAGGGACGTGCACAAGAACTGGTTCGGGAAGCGCCCCGAGCTGTGCAGCATGGGCTTGCGGTGCTTGAGGTCCAGTAGCTGCATGACGCGGCGCTTGTCGCGCAGCGCCAGCAGGTAGTCGAACAGCTCGCGGTTGGCGGCGCGCAGCAGGCGCGCCAGCGCGATGGTGGCGCGCACATCGCTCAGCGCATCGTGGGCGCCATGGTGCTCAATGCCGTTGGCGACGGTCAGGTGTTCGAGCTTGAAACTGGCGCTGCCGTCGTCGCGGCGCGGCCACTCGATGCCCTGGGGCCGGAGCGCGGCGAAGGCGCGCACCGGGTCCAGCAGGTCCCAGCGGCTGTTGCCGTGCTGCCATTCGCGGGCGTAGGGGTCGTAGAAATTGCGGTACAGGTTGTGGCGGCTGATCTCGTCGTCAAAGCGGATGCTGTTGTAGCCCACGCCGCAGGTCTGCGGCTGCGCCAGCTGCTCGTGGATCGCCGCCATAAACTCCCGCTCGCTCACCCCCTCGCGCTCGGCGTGCGACGGACTGATGCCGGTGATCAGGCTGGCCTCGGGGCTGGGCAGCACGTCGAGGCCCGGGCGACAGAACAGGTTGAGGGGCTCGCCGATTTCATTGAGTTCGGCGTCGGTGCGTATGCCTGCGAACTGGCAGGGCCGATCACGCACGGGGTCCACGCCCCAGGTTTCGTAGTCGTGCCAGTAGAAGCTGGGTTGGCTCATGGTCGGCTCACATCCTGTTGCTATCGACTTTTTGCCGAGCGATTGGCGGGGCGCGCCAGGCGCGGCGCCCCTGCGCTGCGCTCACACCACCTCGATATGCTCTTCCCTGATCTTTGCCTGCCAGTACTGCGGCCCGGTCTGGTGCACGGAGATCCCGCGGGCATCCACCGCCACGGTCACCGGCATGTCCTGCACCTCAAACTCGTAGATCGCCTCCATTCCCAGTTCGGGGAAGGCGACAACCTCGGCTTTCCTGATGGCCTTGGACACCAGATAGGCCGCGCCGCCCACCGCCATCAGGTACACCGATTCGAATTCACGGATTGCATCCAGGCCGGCGGGGCCGCGCTCGGCCTTGCCGATCATGCCCGCCAGGCCGGTTTGCTTCAGCACCTGGTGGGTGAACTTGTCCATGCGGGTCGCGGTGGTGGGGCCGGCCGGGCCCACCACTTCGTCGCGCACCGGGTCCACCGGACCCACGTAGTAGATAAAGCGTCCCTTGAGATCGACAGGCAGGGTTTCGCCGGCGTTGAGCATATCGACGATTTTCTTGTGGGCGGCGTCGCGGCCGGTGAGCATCCTGCCGTTGAGCAGCAGCACGTCACCGGGCTGCCAGCGCTTGATCTCGTCGTGGCTGACGGATTGCAGGTCCACCCGCTTGACGCCGGCACCGGTCTCCATGGTCACCTGCGGCCAGTCTTCCAGGCGCGGCGCCTCCAACTCGGCGGGCCCGCTGCCGTCCAGCACAAAATGCGTGTGCCGGGTGGCGGCGCAGTTGGGGATGATGGCCACGGCCTTGTTGGCGGCGTGGGTCGGGTAGTCCATGACCTTGACGTCCAGCACCGTGGTCAGGCCACCCAGGCCCTGGGCGCCGATACCCAGCTCGTTGATCCTGCGGTGCAGCTCCAGGCGAAGCTCTTCGGCGCGGTTGCTCGCCCCGCGGGCGCGAAGGTCGTGGATATCAATGGGCTCCAGCAGCGATTCCTTGGCTAGCAGCATGGCCTTCTCCGCCGTGCCGCCGATGCCGATGCCCAGCATCCCCGGGGGGCACCAGCCGGCGCCCATTTTCGGCACCTGTTCCAGCACCCAGTCCACCACCGAATCGGAGGGGTTGAGCATCGCAAACTTGCTCTTGGCCTCGCTGCCACCGCCCTTGGCGGCGACGTGGACTTCCACGGTATCGCCCGGGACGATGTCGTAGTGGATCACGCCCGGCGTATTGTCTTTGGTGTTGGTGCGGGCGCCGTCGGGGTCCGCCAGGATGGAGGCGCGCAGCACGTTGTCGGGGTGCGCATAGGCGCGGCGTATACCCTCGTTAACCATCTCGGTCACGCCCATATCGCCCTGCCACTGGACGTTCATGCCGACCCGGAGGAACACGGTGACAATACCGGTGTCCTGACAGATCGGCCGGTGACCCTCGGCACACATCCGCGAGTTGATCAGAATCTGCGCCATGGCGTCGCGGGCCGCCGGGTTCTGTTCTTTCTGGTAGGCCTCGTGAACCGCCTGGATAAAATCCAGCGGGTGGTAGTAGGAGATAAACTGCAGGGCGTCG
>JAVEVZ010000303.1:0-3713 GCA_034004805.1 Spongiibacteraceae bacterium
GTGGTATCACGCAGCATATCGGCGCCTACCACGTGGAGACGCCGCGCGGCATGGTGACGTTTCTGGACACACCCGGTCACGCCGCATTTACTGCGATGCGCGCCCGTGGTGCCAAGAGTACCGATATCGTGATTCTGGTGGTGGCCTCGGACGACGGCGTGATGCCGCAGACCGAGGAGGCGATACAGCACGCCCGGGCCGCGGATGTGCCGCTGGTGGTTGCGGTGACCAAGATCGACAAGGAATCCGCAGACCCCGACCGGGTGCGCAGCGAGCTGTCGGCCAAGGGCGTCATACCCGAAGACTGGGGCGGTGACACGCAGTTTGTGCACGTGTCGGCACATACCGGCGAAGGTATCGATGAGCTGCTTGAGGCCGTCCTGCTGCAGGCAGAGGTTCTGGAGCTGCAGGCGCCGGCCGACGTGGCGGCTCAGGGTATCGTCATCGAATCGCGCCTCGACCGCGGCCGTGGTTCCGTGGCGTCGGTGCTGGTGCAGCGCGGCACGCTTAAGCGCGGCGATATCGTACTCGCCGGCCAATGTTTCGGTCGGATACGCGCGATGCTGGATGAGAGTGGCCAGCAGGTCGACGAGGCCGGTCCATCGATTCCAGTGGAAATTCTGGGCCTCGATGGCACCCCGGAAGCGGGGGACTCCTTCGCGGTGGTGGAAAACGACAAGCAGGCACGGGATATCGCCTCCTTCCGCCAGACCCGTGATCGCGATGAGCGTATCAAGCGCCAACACGCCGGCAAGCTCGATCAGATGTTCGCCAATATGGGCGCGGAGGAGAAGAAGACCCTGGTGGTGGTCATCAAGGCCGATGTGCGCGGCTCGCTGGAAGCGATCCAGAGTTCGCTGCAGGAGCTGTCCACCGACGAAGTGGAGGTCACTATTGTCGGTGCCGGCGTGGGCGGCATTACCGAATCCGATATCAACCTTGCCGCAACCTCGCGCGCGGTGGTGTTCGGCTTCAACGTGCGGGCCGACAATGTCGCGCGCCGCATCGCCGAGAACGAAGGTATCGACATTCGTTACTACAGCATCATTTACGACCTGATCGACGACGTGAAACAGGCCATGTCCGGTCTGCTGGCGCCGGAGCTGCGCGAAGAGATCGTCGGCGTGGCCGAGGTGCGCGACGTATTCCGCTCGCCGAAGTTTGGCGCAATCGCCGGTTGCATGGTTGTAGAGGGCACGATTTACCGCAACAACCCCATCCGCGTGCTGCGCGATAACGTGGTGATCTACGAGGGTGAACTGGAGTCTCTGCGGCGCTTCAAGGACGACGTTGCTGAAGTGCGCAACGGTTTCGAATGCGGTATCGGGGTGCGCAACTACAACGACGTGCGCCCCGGTGACAAGATCGAAGTGTTCCAGGTCAAAGAGGTTGCGCGCTCGCTGTAAGCGGGTGCGCGGGAGCCGGCCATGCCACGTGAATTCAGCCGCACACAGCGGATTGCCGATTTTCTCAAGCGTGAGCTGGCGACCCTGATCCAGCGCGAACTGGGCGACCCAAGGCTGGGTTTCGTCAGTGTGACCGACGCCGAGGTGAGTCGTGACCTGGCCCATGCCAAGGTGTTTGTCACGGTGATGGGCAAGGATACCGAGGCAGAGGCCGAGGAGTCGTTGAGCGTGCTCAACCACGCCGCCGGGTTCCTGCGCAGCCAGTTGGCGCAGATCAACAACGCGCGCACCACGCCCAGGCTGCGGTTTGTCTACGACACCAGTATCGTGCGCGGGGCGCGTATGGAAAAGCTGATCGAAGCCGCGGTCAGCGCGGATCGCGAGCGGGAGCAGGACGACTGATGGCACGCGGCAGGCGCGGACGTCCGGTGGATGGCATTCTGGTGCTGGACAAGCCCCAGGGGCTGACATCCAACGAGGCATTACAGCAGGTCAAGCGCCTGTATTTTGCCGCCAAGGCCGGTCACACCGGCAGTCTTGATCCGCTGGCGACAGGCGTTCTGCCGCTGTGTTTCGGCGAGGCGACCAAGTTTTCCCAGTATCTGCTCGATGCCGACAAGACCTACCGCGCGACGGTGGTGTTCGGGGTCAGCACCGACAGCGGAGACGCCGATGGCCGGCAGATCGCCACCGCGGATGCCGGCGCGCTGACCGAGCAGCAGTTGCAGGATGCGCTGGCGCCGTTCCGCGGCGAGATCGCCCAGGTGCCGTCGATGTTTTCCGCGATCAAGGTGGATGGCACGCCGCTGTACAAGCTGGCGCGGCAGGGCGTGGAAATTGAACGCGAGGCCCGTCAGGTCACCGTGCACCGGCTGGAGCTGTTGGCATTCCGGCCCGGGCCGCAGGCCGAGGCCGAATTTCTGGTCGAGGTCAGCAAGGGCACCTATATACGCTCGCTGGCGGAGGATATCGGCCGCGCGCTGGGCGTTGGCGCCCACGTCAAGGCATTGCGGCGCACCCAGGCGGGGCCTTACCGTATCGAGCAGGCGCAGTCCCTCGACAGTCTTGAGGAACTGCGCGGCCGCGAGGCCTTCGCGGAACTGGATGCGCTGCTGCTGCCGGTGGCCAGCGCGCTGGAGCACCTGCCCGACGTGGTGCTGCCAGAGGTCTCCGGCTTTTATGTGCGCCAGGGTCAGCCCGTGCAGGTGTCGCGGGCGCCGGTTGCCGGACTGGTGCGTCTGCGCCTTGAGGACGGTGGGTTTCTCGGCGTTGGTGAAATACTCAACGACGGGCGCGTGGCGCCCCGGCGTCTGTTGAACAGCTCAGCCGTCTGACGATCAGGCTGGTATGTGCGGTGACCGTTGCCCCTCGGTCCTCGCGTTAGGTGAAGGGGCGTAACTGACCTGTCTGCAGATATGCGTGGACAGGCCGAATGCAGAGCATATTCACAGGAGTAATAGCATGGCTTTGTCAGCCGACGAAAAAGCGCAGGTAGTCAAGGAATATCAAACCGCCGAGGGTGATACCGGTTCACCCGAAGTGCAGGTCGCCCTGTTGACCGTCAATATCAACAAGTTGCAGGGGCACTTCGAAACCAACAAGAAGGATCACCACTCCCGTCGCGGCCTGATCCGCATGGTCAACCAGCGTCGCAAACTGCTTGACTACCTCAAGAGCAAGAACCTGGAACGCTATACCAGTTTGATCCAGCGCCTTGGTCTGCGCCGTTAAGGCAGGTTGCCGGGCCCAGCGCCCGGCAGCTCTTCATTGGAATAGGTTGGAATTAAAGAGGAATATCTTGTGAATCCCGTTACCAAAACTTTTGAATGGGGTGGCCGCACGGTCACTCTGGAAACGGGGCGAATTGCGCGGCAGGCCAGCGGCGCGGTATTGGTTACCATCGATAACACCACGGTGCTGTGCACCGTGGTCGGTGCCAAGAGCGCGTCGGCCAATCAGGACTTTTTTCCGCTGTCCGTTCACTACCAGGAGCGCACCTATGCCGCCGGCAAGATCCCCGGCGGTTTTTTCAAGCGCGAAGGTCGCCCGAGTGAAAAGGAAACCCTGACATCCCGCCTTATCGATCGCCCCATACGCCCTCTGTTTGCAGAGGGTTTCAAGAACGAAGTGCAGGTGATCTGTACGGTCATGTCCGCTGAAAAGGACCAGGACCCCGATATCGCCGCACTGATCGGCACTTCCGCAGCGCTGGCTGTTTCCGGTATTCCCTTTAACGGGCCTATCGGTGGCGCGCGGGTTGGCTACACCGACGAGAACGGCTACTTACTGAACCCGTCCTACAGCCAG
>JAVEVZ010000304.1:0-3700 GCA_034004805.1 Spongiibacteraceae bacterium
CGCAGGCCCGGCGCTCAGCCCGAGCTGGGACAGGTGCACACGGCTGTGCGTCAGTGCCGCGGCCAGGGGGTCGTCGGGTCGCGCGAAGACGCCCGCGCCAATATAGCGGTAGCCCGCCGCGGCAAGCAGAGCTGCCGCGGCGCTGTCCACGTGGTGAAGCGTGATGCGCGGTACCGCAAGTGCACAGGCGTCCCGCAGGACGCCGTGGCCGTCGGCAAGTTCCTCTGCCAAGTTCACGTGTAACTGGCTGTAGCCGAAGCTGCGCGCGATGTCGACGGCATCTGCCAGTGAAGCATCAGCCCCGGTGACTTCGAAGGTCAGCTGGTTGAAGCCCAGCCCCTTGAGCAGCGCCAGCAGTTCCGGCGTGGTCTGCCAGGCGTGGAGATCGACGCTGTAGTGGCGCTCCGGCCCGCTCAGCAGCCGGAAGCGGCTGGCGATGGCGTGCATCAACTCGGTCAGTTCAGGTGCGCCCAGGGGCAGTGGATTGCCACCGCCCCAGCGCAGGTGGGTGACCGGCCGTTCACGGCCGTGGCAGCGCGCCAGCAGATCGACTTCGTGCTGTAACAGATCGAGATAGGTGAGTATGGACGCATCGCCCAGCGCCGCGTCGGGCAGGCTTACAGTCAGTGCCAGCGCGCCTATCGCGCGCGGCCGGGTGTGCAGGTAGTCGAGGTAGTCAGCGGCGCCAAAGTGGTCCTGCAGGCCGCAGAAGCCGGGAGAGTCGCGGGGCTGGTAGCGCTGCGGGCCGCGGCAGGCGGGGGCGGTGTCGCCGCTGCGCGGCGGGCTGTAGAGGTCCTGACTGGCGTTGACCACGGCGGAGGCACTCATCTGGCGGATGATGGGCAACACTCTAGGCGGTGGGCGGCGGCCGCGTATTGACGTGGGTCAAGCCGGCCGAGGATCGGGCCTAGTGGTGGTGCCCGCCCATCAACCAAGGAAATAGCAGGGTCCACAGACCAAAGCCGATCATCACCAGCCCGGCCAGATTGCGCAGGCCGCGGCGCTGCACCAGCTGGCGCAGCTGCTGGCTGGCGGCGCCGCTGGCCAGCATCGACGGCAGGGTGCCCAGCCCGAAGCAGAACATGGTCAGCGCTGCAGGCCCCGGCCGGCCGCTGCTCAGCGCCAGCGCCAGGGTCGAGTAGACCAGCCCGCAGGGCAGCAGGCCCCACACCGTGCCCAGCAGGTAGGCGCTGCCCATCCCCGAGGGCGCCGGCAGGCGCTGGCGCAGGGGTTGCAGCCGGCGCCAGACGATCAGGCCGACTTTTTCGAGGCGTGTCAGGCCCATCCACCAGCCGCTGATAAAGAGTCCCAGCGCGATCAGCAGCAGGCCCGCGGCGCCGCGCAGTACCCGGGCCAGTTCCGGGGCGAGGTGCACCGCGCCGGCGCCCAGCAGCCCCAGCACGGCGCCCAGCAGGGTGTAGGTGCTGATGCGGCCCAGGTTGTAGCCGATCAGCTTGAGGCCCACCCGGCCCTGACCGCCCAGCCCGAAGGCCCCCGCCAGGCCGCCGCACATGCCCAGGCAGTGGCCGCTGCCCAGCAGCCCCAGCAACAGGGCGGTGCCCGGTTCAGCGCCGGTCATCGCGGGCGTCCTCCGCGTCAGTTTTAGGGGGTTCGACGGCCGTGGTCGGCTGCTCGTTCTGCTGCTGGGTGGGGGGAAGCTCGCGCTCGAACAGAATGCTGCGGCCCTGGCGCTCGAGGTCGTCGAACTGGCGGCGATTCACCGCCCACATAAAGCAGCCGACGGCGATGCCGAGAAACAGCATGGCGACGGGAATCAGGATATAGAGACTTTCCATGTGGCCTCCAGCGGCTGCGGGGATGGCGGCGCGCGGCGCAAGCGTATGGCGTTGCCGATAACCACCAGCGAGCTGGCGGACATGCCGATGGCCGCCGCCCACGGCGGCACCCAGCCGGCCATCGCCAGGGGAATGGCCAGCGTGTTGTAACACAGCGACAGGGCGAGGTTCTGGCGGATTACGCCCCGGGTGCGCGCCGCGAGCTGCAGCCAGGCGGGCAGCGACGCCAGGCGCCCCGACAGCAGGAAGGCGTCGGCGCTGGAGCGGGTCAGGGCGCTGGCCTCGCCGGCGGCCACCGAGACATCGGCCGCGGCCAGTACCGGCGCGTCGTTGAGGCCGTCGCCGACCATCAGCAGGCACTCGCCGCGGGCGCGCAGGGCCTGCAGGTGGTCCAGTTTGTCAGCGGGGCTGGCGCCCTCGCGGCAGGCGTCCATGCCCAGAGTCTTCGCCAGCCGGCCGGCGGCGCCGGAACTGTCGCCCGACAGCAGCTCGCAGGGCAGGCCTTCCGCCTGCAGGGCCTCGACCGTCGCCGCGGCGTCGTCGCGCAGCAGGTCGTCCACCGCGATCCAGCCGTGCTCGCCGCCCGCGCCTGCCAGCAGCAGCCAGTGCTGGTGGCCATCGGGTTTATCGGGTGCGCCGTCCAGCAGCGCGCCGGCAAACGCCGGGGTGCCGATCCGCCACAGCTCACCGTGGATCTCGCCCTCGACACCCTGGCTGCCCACCACCCGGTGACTGCACACCGGAGGCAGGTCGCCGATGTCCCTGAAGGCTTTGGCCAGCGGGTGCTCCGAGGCGCGCTCGAGGGCGGCGGCAATGGCCAGATGACGGGGCGCTATGTCGACCTGGGCGACAATCGCCGGCTCGCCGCGGGTCAGGGTGCCGGTCTTGTCGAACAGCACCCGGGTGACGCCCGCCAGCACCTGCCAGCTGTCGGCGCGACACACCAGCAGTCCCTGGCGGCGCAGCGCGGCGGTGGCGGCGGCGATCGCCGAGGGTACCGCCAGCCCCAGGGCGCAGGGACAGCTCACCACCAGCACCGCCAGGGCAATATCCAGGGCGCGGGCGGGCTCCAGCCAGTGCCAGAGCAGGTAGCTCAGCGCCGACAGAATCAGTACCGCAATCACGAATACCCGCGCCAGCCGGCCGGTGAATTCGGCGACCCGGGGCTTGTCGTGCAGGGCGCGGTCCAGCAGGCCCTGCAACTGCTGCAGGCGCAGGTCGCGGCCCACGGCGGTGACCGCCAGCACCAGGTTGCTGCCGGCGTTGACGCTGCCGGCCATGGCGCTGTCGCCGGGACCGCAGTCGCGGGGCGTGAACTCGCCGGTCAGGGCGGCCTCGGCGAGACCGGACTGGCCACTCTCGATCACGCCGTCGGCGGGCACCACCTGGCCCGGGCGGATCAGCACCCGGTCGCCCACCTGCAACTGGGTGGTGGGCACGGGCTGCCAGTGGCCGTCGGCGTCCCGGCGCAGGCTGCTGACCGGCAGCAGGCTCAGCAACTGGTCGCTGAGGCGGCCGGGGTAGTCCCGGGCGCGGTGTTCGAGGTAGCGGGCGCTGAGCAGAAAGAAGCTGAACATGGCGATGGAGTCGAAATACACCTCGCCGGCCCCCTGGACCGTATGCCAGGCGCTGGCCACAAAGGCCAGTCCGATAGCGGTGGCCACCGGCAGGTCCATACCCGGTTGGCGGGTGCGCAGGCCGCGCCAGGCGCCCTGGAAAAACGGCTGGGCGGCATACAGCACCACCGGTATGGCCACGGCGAGACTGACCCAGCGGAACAGCTGGCGGTGGGCGTTATCCATGCTGTCGCCGGGATATACATGGCGATGCCGATCATGCCCACCTGCATCATGGCGAGCCCGGCGAAGCCCATCCGCTTGAGCAGGTTGCGGCCCTCGGCATGG